>CBFGQI010000002.1:0-119223 GCA_965650885.1 uncultured Oxalobacteraceae bacterium | reverse complement strand
ATCACCGGCACGTTGGCGAAATGGCGGTCGCCGCGGATGCGCGCCAGCAGGCGCAAGCCGCTCTGGTCGGGCAGCATCCAGTCCAGCAGCACCAGCTGCGGGGTGCGGGTCTGCAGGACCTCCCATGCTTCCTGCGTCGACTGCGCCACCACGCAATGCCAGCCCGCTTCGCGCAGCGAAAACCTTACCAGCTCGACGATCGCCGGCTCATCTTCAACAATCAGTACCGTCGTTTTGTCGGACGCCATTATTTGCTTGCTTCTTGGGTCACCGAGTGGGAGTGGCGGATATCCTTGCCTTCCACCACGTAGATCACGTATTCGGCGATATTCTTCGCGTGGTCGCCGATGCGCTCGATGGCCTTGGCCACCCACATCGTATCGAGCGCCGCCGAGATGGTACGCGGATCTTCCATCATGAAGGTGATCAGGTTGCGCATGATGGAGCGGTATTCGTGGTCGATCACCGCGTCCTGGGCGATCAGTTCCAGCGCCTGCTTCTCGTCGCTGCGGGCAAAGGCGTCCAGCGCGTCGTGCAGCAGGTCGCTGGTGGCGGTGGCAATGGTGCGCACCATTTCGTAATGGTTCAGGGTCACGGCGCCGCGGCCATGCAAGGCCTTGGCAATGCGCGCGATCTTGGCCGCTTCGTCGCCGATGCGTTCCAGGTCGGTGATCACCTTCAGCGTGGCCATCACGGTGCGCAAGTCGTTGGCGGTCGGCTGGCGCTTGACGATCAGGTGGCTGCACTGGTCGTCCAGCTGCACTTCCAGCTGGTTGACGTTGGCATCTTCGGCAATCACGCGCTCGGCGCGTTCGAGGTTGCCGATGCGGAAGCAGGTCATCGCGTCGAGGAACTGGGTCTCGACCAGGCCGCCCATCAGCAGCACTTTGGAGCGGATGCCTTCGAGTTCGGTGTCGTATGCTTTGGAGGAATGTTCGCCCATCATGATGTCTTCTCTCTCTTGTTCTGGTTAGCCGAAACGGCCGGTGATGTAGTCCTGGGTCTCTTTGCGCACAGGGTTCATGAAAATCTGGTCGGTCTCGCCGAACTCCACCAGTTCGCCCAGGTACATATAGGCGGTGTAGTCGGAGCAGCGCGCGGCCTGCTGCATGTTGTGGGTCACGATGGCGATGGTGTAGTCCTCTTTCAGCTCGGAGATCAGTTCTTCGATCTTGGAGGTGGAAATCGGGTCCAGCGCGGAAGTCGGTTCGTCCAGCAGCAGCACGTCCGGCTTCACCGCCACGCCGCGCGCGATGCACAGGCGCTGCTGCTGGCCGCCCGACAGCGACAGGCCGCTCTTGGACAGCTTGTCCTTCACTTCGCCCCACAAGGCGGCCTTCTTCAGCGCCCATTCCACGCGCTCGTCCATCTCACCCTTCGACAGGTCTTCGTACAGGCGCACACCGAAAGCGATATTGTCGTAGATCGACATCGGGAACGGGGTCGGTTTCTGGAACACCATGCCGACCTTGGCGCGCAGCATGTTGACGTCCAGGCCTGCTTCCAGGATATTGCGTCCGCGGTAACGGATCGCGCCCTCGGCGCGCTGGCCGGGGTACAGGTCGTACATGCGGTTCAGGGTGCGCAGCAGGGTCGACTTGCCGCAGCCGGACGGGCCGATGAAGGCGGTGACCTTCTTTTCGTGGATGTCGAGGTTGACGTTGTGCAGGCTGCGCGTCTTGCCGTAGTAGAAGTTCAGGCCGGAGATTTCAATGATTTTGCTTGCTTGGGTCATGATCTGTACTCGTTATTTTGGTGCTTTTTGCGCGAACACGGTGCGCGACAGGATGTTCAGTGCCAGGACGCTGAAGGTCACCAGCAGTGCGCCGCCCCATGCCAGGGAGCGCCAGTTGTCGTACGGGCTCATCGCGAACTGGTAGATCACCACCGGCAGGTTGGCCAGCGGCTGGTTCATGTCGGCGCTGAAGAACTGGTTGTTCAGGGCGGTAAACAACAGCGGCGCGGTTTCGCCCGAAACGCGGGCCACGGCCAGCAGCACACCGGTCACCACGCCGGCCTTGACGGCGCGCAGGCGCACCATCATCGACACCTTCCAGCGCGGCGCGCCCAGCGCGTAGGCCGCTTCCAGCAGCGAGTTCGGCACCAGCTTGAGCATGTTGTCGGTGGTGCGCACCACCACCGGGATGGCGATCAGCGACAGCGCGATGGAGCCGGCATAGCCGGAGAAGTGCTTGACGTTGGCCACGTACAGGGCGTACACGAACAGGCCGATCACGATCGATGGCGCCGACAGCATGATGTCGGTGACGAAGCGGGTGAGCTGGGCCACCTTGTTCTCTTCGCCGTATTCGGCCAGGTAGATGCCGGCCAGGATGCCGATCGGGGTCGACACGAGCGTGGACAGGCCCACCATCATCAGCGAGCCGACGATGGCGTTGCGCAGGCCGCCGCCGTCGCTGCCCGGGGCCGGGGTGTCGGCCATGAACAGGGTGGCGCTGAGGCCGGAGAAGCCGTTGATCAGCAGCGTGGCCAGGATCCACAGCAGGGCGAACAGGCCGAGCGACATGGCCGCCACCGACAGGAACATGCCGATGCGGTGCACGAACAGGCGCTTGCGGTACACAGGATTGATCTGGGAATTCATTATTTCACGCCCTCCTTGCGCGACATGCCCATCAACATCAGCTTGGCGGCGGACAGGACGATCAGGGTGATGACAAACAGGATCAGCGCCAGCGCGAACAGCGAGGAGACGTGCAGCGTGGACGCGGCTTCGGCGAACTCGTTGGCCAGGGTGGATGCGATCGAGTTACCCGGCGAGAACAGCGAGGCGGTCAGCTTGTTGGCGTTGCCGATGACGAAGGTGACGGCCATGGTCTCGCCCAGCGCGCGGCCGAGGCCCAGCATGACGCCGCCCACCACACCGGACTTGGTGTAGGGCAGGACGATCTTGCGCACCACTTCCCAGCGGGTGCAGCCCAGGCCGTAGGCGGATTCCTTCAGCACGGCCGGCACGATCTCGAACACGTCGCGCATCACGGAGGCGATAAAGGGGATGATCATCACGGCCAGGATCAGGCCGGCGGTCAGCACACCGATGCCCATGGTCGGGCCCTTGAACAGCACGCCGATCCAGGGCAAGGCGCCGAAGGTCGATTTGAGCAGCGGCTGCACGTAATCGCCGAACAGCGGCGCGAATACGAACAGGCCCCACATGCCGTAAATGATCGATGGCACGCCGGCCAGCAGTTCGACGGCGGTGCCCAAGGGACGGCGCAGCCAGACCGGGCACACTTCGGTCAGGAACAGCGCAATGCCGAAGCTGACCGGGAAAGCGATCAGCAGCGCAATGCCGGAGCTGACCAGGGTGCCGACGATGGCGATCGCCGCGCCGTACTGGTCGTTGACCGGATCCCATTCGACGGTCGAGATGAAGCGGGGGCCGAATTCCTTCAGGGCCGGCATGGCGCCAATGACCAGGGAAATGATAATGCCGACCAGTACTACCAGTACGGTCAGCGCGAATATCATCGTGATCTTGTGGAAGAACCAGTCCTGGATACGCTGCTTGCGCACCACAGACTGCATTGCAGCTACGGAGGCACTCATGGC
This sequence comes from uncultured Oxalobacteraceae bacterium, assembly GCA_965650885.1. GTDB lineage: Bacteria > Pseudomonadota > Gammaproteobacteria > Burkholderiales > Burkholderiaceae_D > Rugamonas. Next base: position 115,650 of record CBFGQI010000002.1, on the reverse strand, counting down.
AGCGGGTTCCGATAACTGAAGGGTGGATGGTGAGGTGATTTCTGCACTCATATAGTTGTAATTTCTTGGTTAGCTAACCGGGGCGGCCTGCACTTTAAGCCGTCCCGCTTAGCTTCCTCTTTTTAAAACCGGCAAACCGGGGTCAGGCCCAAGGGCCCGACCCCACCTGGGGTCTGCCCCTCGGGTCGGACCCCGCCTTGCCGGTTCTAAGGAAGAAGATCAGTACAGCGCCTTGCCCGAAGCATCCTTCAGGTTTGCCTTCCAGGCACCCTGCACCTGCTTGACCACGCTCTCCGGCAGCGGCACGTAATCCAGTTCGGTGGCAGCGGCGTCGCCGTTCTTGAAGGCCCAGTCGAAGAACTTGATCACTTCCTTGCCCTTGTTGGCGTCAGCCTGCTGCTTGTGCATCAGGATGAAGGACACGCCGGTGATCGGCCAGGAAGTCTTGCCGGCCTGGTCGGTCAGCACCACGCCGAAGCCTGGGGTCTTGCTCCATTCCGCGTTGGCGGCGGCGGCCTTGAAGTTGTCGTCATCGGGCTGGACGAAGTTGCCGTCCTTGTTCTTCAGCTGGGTGTGGGCGATCTTGTTCTTCTTGGCGTACGCCCATTCCACGTAGCCGATCGCGCCCTTGATACGCTGCACGTTGGCGGCCACGCCTTCATTGCCCTTGCCGCCCACGCCGGTGACCCACTTCACAGCGGTGCCGGCGCCGACCTTGGTCTTGAACTCTGGGCTGACTTTCGACAGGTAGTCGGTGAACAGGAAGGACGTGCCGGAGCCGTCCGCGCGGTGCACCACGGTGATCTCGGCAGCTGGCAGCTTCACGCCCGGGTTCAGGGCAGCGATGGCCGCGTTGTTCCATTCGGTGATCTTGCCCAGGTAGATGTCCGCCACCACCTGGCCGGTCAGCTTCAGCTGGCCTGGCGCAATGCCGTCCAGGTTGACCACGGTCACCACGCCACCCATGATGGCAGGGAACTGCATCAGGCCGTCGGCATCCAGGTCTTCCGGCTTCAGCGGCATGTCGGAAGCGCCGAAATCGACGGTCTTGGCTTTGATCTGCTTGATACCGGCGCCGGAACCGACGGACTGGTAGTTCAGGCCATTGCCGGTGCTCGCCTTGTAGGCTTCAGCCCACTTGGCATAGATCGGATAAGGGAAAGTTGCGCCTGCACCGGTCATGTCCGCAGCGAAAGCGGCGGTCGAGAACGCCATTGCCGCCGAAGCGCCAACAACGAAGGAGGTCAACAACTGTTTCATACGCATATCAAAGGTCCTCTTAGGGTTGGGGTTTGAATGCTGCGCAGTGTATGACGCCAATATGACATCTTTATGACAGGCCAAAATTAAGTGTAAACCAAGGTCACAAACTTGTCATATTTCCGCAATATACTAAAAGTTATGAAAACTGCATTCCTTGATCGGGAACTGTCGCAGCTGGCATTCAACCGCCGCGTGATGGCCCAGGCGCAAGACGCCAGCATCCCCGTGCTCGAACGGTTGCGCTACCTGTGTATCGTCAGCAGCAATCTGGACGAGTTCTTTGAAGTGCGGGTCGCGAGCTTGCTGGCTGCCGCCAGCGTCGACGGGGATTGGGCCGACAACCCCGCCCTGGCGGCGACGCTGGAGCGGGTCAGCAAGGAATGCCACGCACTGGTCAAGGACCAATATGAAATTTTCAATACGGCAGTGTTGCCTGAACTGCAATCCCATGGCATCCACATCGTGCGCCACAGCCAGCGCAACGAGGCCCAGCGGGCCTGGGTCAAGGAATATTTCGAGCGCGAAGTGCGCCCCCTGCTGACCCCGATCGGTCTCGACCCGGCCCATCCCTTCCCCCAGGTCGTCAACAAGAGCCTCAATTTCATCGTCGCCCTGAGCGGCAAGGATGCCTTCGGGCGCGGCACCGCCATCGCCATCGTCAAGGCGCCGCGCGTGCTGCCGCGCGTGATCCGCCTGCCCGACCACCTGTCAAACGATGGCGGGGTCTCGTTCTGCCTGCTCTCTTCCGTCATCCATGCCCATATCTCGGAATTGTTTGCCGGGCGCGAAGTGCTGGCCTATTCCCAGTTCCGCGTGACGCGCGATTCCGACCTGTGGGTCGATGAAGACGAGGTGAAGAACCTGCGCCAGGCCCTGAAAGGCGAGCTGCAGGGCCGCCAATACGGCCGTTCGGTCCGCATCGAGGTGGCCAAGAATTGCCCGCCCGAGTTGTCGCAATTCCTGCTCGACCAGTTCAGCCTGGACCAAAGCCGCCTGTACCGCGTCGACGGCCCCGTGAACATGGTGCGCCTGAATGAAATCGTGGAACAGGCACGCCGGCCGGAAATGCGCTTCCCGCCTTTCCTGCCGGGAGTCCTGGCCAAGACCGTCGACAACGATATCTTCGCCACCATCCGCAAGCACGATATCCTGTTGCACCATCCTTACCAGAGCTTCCAGACGGTCATCGACTTCATCCGCAGCGCCGCGCTCGATCCCGCCGTGGTGGCGATCAAGCAGACCGTGTACCGCACCGGCATGAATTCGGACTTGATGGAAGCCCTGATCGCCGCGGCACGCAGCGGCAAGGAAGTGACGGTGGTGGTGGAGCTGATGGCACGCTTCGACGAGGAAGCCAACATCAACTGGGCGGACAAGCTGGAGCAAGCCGGTGCGCAAGTGGTGTACGGCGTGGTCGGTTTGAAGACCCATGCCAAAGTCGCCCTCGTCATCCGCCGTGAAGAAGGCGGGCTGGGCTACTACGCCCACCTCGGCACCGGTAACTATCACCCGACTACCACCAAGTTCTATACCGACTTCGGTTTGCTCACCTGCCAGCCCGAACTGGGGCGCGACGTCAACGAAGTGTTCATGCACCTGACCAGCCTGGCCAAGCCGCAGCGCCTGCACCATGTCTGGCTGGCGCCGTTCTCGCTGCAGGACCAGATCATCAAAGCGATCAAAAATGAGGCAAAAATCGCGAAATCCGGGCGCCCCGGCCGGATTATCGCTAAAATCAATGCATTAACCGATGAACCGGTCATCCGCGCGCTGTACGCCGCTTCGAAGGACGGGGTCAAGATCGACCTGATCGTGCGCGGCGCCTGCACCCTGATGCCTGGCGTAGCGGGGCTGTCCGACAATATCCGGGTACGCTCCATCATCGGCCGCTTCCTGGAACATAGCCGCATCTATTATTTCCGCAACGACCTGGCCCATGACGTCATGCTGGCCAGCGCGGACTGGATGAACCGCAACCTGCTGCGCCGCATCGAAGTGGCGTTCCCGGTACTGGACCGGGGCCTGAAACGGCGCGTGGTGGCGGAAGGTTTGACGCCTTACCTGAAGGACAACTCCAATGCGTGGGAGCTGGATTCGCATGGGCACTACCAGCGCCGCAAGGCGCGCGGCAAGCAAAAAGCCTTCAGCGCCCAGCAGCACCTGATGGAGTCACTCGGTACGCCGGCCGACGCGCCGGCGGATTGAAGCCTGCTCACGGGAGGAAGTATGGACCTGATCTTGTGGCGCCACGCCGAAGCTGAACCGGGCCAGCCCGCCCAGGACGACCTGGAACGTGCCTTGACGCCCAAAGGGCATAAGCAAGCCCGCCGCATGGGCCAGTGGCTCGATTCCGTGTTGCCGGAAAATTGCCGCATCCTGGTCAGCCCCGCCACCCGCGCGGTGCAAACCGCGGCGGGCCTGGGCCGCAAGTACAAGCTCCATCCCGACCTGGCGCCCGGCGCCGATGCCAGCGATATCCTGAAGGCGGCCAACTGGCCGGTCTCGAAAGAGGCCGTGCTGGTCGTCGGCCACCAGCCGACGCTGGGGCAGGCGGCCGCCCTGTTGATGACGGGCGACGACAGCGATTGGGAGATGAAAAAAGGCGCTGCGTGGTGGTTCGTGCAGCGCGAGCCCGATGATCCCGCCAGCCTGTACCTGAAGGCCGTGATGCAGCCAGACCTCGTCATGAAATAGAACTTGCTGTTGGGCTTGTAATTGCTAGTTTGTCTGCTAGATTTTAATTGTATCAACTCTAGGGAGCAGCCTCCGGAAACGCTGGCTGGTTTGTTATGTGGGTACTGTTCACCATGGGCATATTCGGCTGCATGATCGCCTTGATCGTGTATGAAATCATCGCCGAATATCGCGGCGGACATCATAGGTTGGTCGACCGCTACCACGAGTAGCAAAGCGCTTCTGCAGAAGCGAGGCTCCGCAGCAGATCCTTCCGGATCGGGCCAGCGGGGCCTTCAGTTTTTCAGGGCTCAGGCAAACAGGTCCAGGATGGACGAGGAACCACCGAGCTGCTCTTCCTGGGTATAGAGCCGCACCAGGGCCTGCGCTTGCACCGTCAGCATTTGCGCCATCGCCGAACGGCGGCTTTGCAAGACATCCACTTCGCGGTCGGCCTGCGTCAAGGCGCGCGTGACGAGGCTGCGTTCGCCGCCCAGGCTTTCCAGGCGCGTACCGAGTGCATCGGCCAAGCCCCTGCCTTCGTTGGTGAACAGCTTGGACAGCGCGTCGGGATCGGCGGCGATGGCCGCATTGAGTTTTTCGCTATCGAGCAGCAAGCGGCCGTCGGTGCCGATGGTCAGTCCCGCATTGGCGAGCGCGGCGCTGCCGCCGCCCGCTGTGCGCACCAGCTGGCCAAGCTGGCTGGCCACTTGCCCCAGCGCGGCATTGCCGCGCAGCGCGCCGCGCCCCAGGCTCTCCAGCCGGTCCTGCAAGGTATTGAAGCCTTTCACGAAGCTTTCCACGTTGCGCGCGATCTGGCCGTTGTCGCGCGCGATGGTCACCGTGGCATTGCCTTCATCGGTGAGATTGAGCGTGACGCCCTTGATGGCCGCTTCCACGCTGTTGTCGGCGCTGCGGATGGTCTTGCCGTCCACGGTCAGGACCGCGTCGCGCGCAGCCTGGGTTTGTTCCAGGCCATTGAACAGGTTGCGCAGCGCGGCGTCGCCCGCCACCGTGATCTCCAGCGCACTGGCTTCGCCGCCGGCACTGCGCAATTGCAGCGCGCTGCCGGTGCCGGAACGCACCAGGCTGGCATCGAAGCCGGCATCCTTGAGCGCGTCGGCGATGCCCTGCAGGGTATTGTTGCGGCTGTCGATGGTGATGGTCTTGCTGCTGTCGCCGCTGGCGATGCGGATCACGGTCGGCGCACCGGTCCCGAGCCGCGTATCGGCGGTCTGGGCTTCCTGGCTGAGCAGGATTTGGCGCTGGGCCAGCTGGCTGACAGAGACGTCATGCGTGCCGGGCACGGCATCGGCACTGGTCGCCACGCCCAGCACCGCGCTGGCCGAGACGCTGCCGCGCGTACTCAAGCCGGCGCCGGCGAGGCTCTCGGCAATCTCCTGGAACACGGACAGGGCCGATTGCAACTGCCCCAGGCCGGAAAAGCGCGCCTGGCTGAGATTGATGCTGGCATTCAGCTTGGCCGCCGCACCGCGCTGCGGCGCCAGCGTCTGCTCGACCCGCGCCAGCACCGAGGACGACGGCGTGCCGACCACGCTGGCATTGCCCAAGCCCAGCGAGGTACCGTACATCGTACTTAGCAAGCTGCTCACATAGTCCATGCATTCAGTTTAACGCATGAACTTGGTAATTGCTCCGGCTGCTTCGTTATCGAGGGGGAGGAACACGAATCCAATCTTGAATTCGCCACCGCTGAAGATGCAACTGCTTGCCTTGCCGCGCGTATTGACGATTTGCGGCTTGCCATCGACCAGCATCTCGAACACGATCTGGCCGGTGGCTCCCACTTGCACTTTATGTTCGGACGTCAGGGAAATCCCCGCCAGCCCGAGGTCGAAGGTCCGCGCGGCCACTGGCGCGCCGCCGTCCATCACAATCATCGCCCGTACACGCAGGATCTTGCGTGCACCTTGCCTTGAATCCACTATCAATTTCTAATCCGGTGTGAACTGGTTGATTTCGAGCCTGGTATTGTAGCCAATATTTCAAAAAAATTACATTACTGAAGCTCGCGCAGCCGGTTGAAGGCATCGTCGATGCGTTCGACCGGGATAATGGTCATGCCCTCGATCGCCTGCTTGGGCGCGTTCGCCTTCGGGATCATGGCGATCGAAAAGCCCAGCTTGGCCGCCTCGCGCAGGCGCTCCTGCCCGCGCGGCGCCGGCCGGATTTCTCCCGCCAGGCCGACTTCACCAAATACCACGAAACCGTTCGGCAAGGCCTTGTTGCGCATCGAAGAGTTGATCGCCATCAAAACCGCCAGGTCGGCGGCCGGCTCGCTGATCTTCACCCCGCCCACGGCATTGATGAACACGTCCTGGTCGAAGGCGGCGATGCCGGCATGGCGGTGCAGCACCGCCAGCAGCAGCGCCAGCCGATTCTGTTCCAGGCCGACCGACAAGCGGCGCGCATTCGGCAAGTGGCTGGTATCGACCAGGGCTTGCACTTCCACCAGCAGTGGACGCGTGCCTTCCTGCGTCACCATGACGCAGGAGCCGGGCACCTGGTTTTCGTGCTGCGACAGGAACAGCGCCGAGGGGTTCGACACGCCCTTCAAGCCTTTTTCCGTCATGGCGAATACGCCCAGCTCATTGACCGCGCCGAAGCGGTTCTTGATGGCGCGCACCAGGCGGAAGCTGGAGTGGTTGTCGCCTTCGAAGTACAACACGGCGTCGACGATGTGTTCCAGCACGCGCGGGCCGGCCAGCGCTCCTTCCTTGGTCACGTGGCCGACCAGGATGATGGTGGTACCGCTGGTCTTGGCCACCCGGGTCAGCTGGGCCGCGCATTCGCGCACCTGCGCCACCGAGCCCGGCGCCGAAGCCAGCGCATCCGAATACAGGGTCTGGATCGAGTCGATCACCGCCACTTGCGGCTTGAGGTCGGCCAGGGTGCCGAGGATTTTTTCCAGCTGGATCTCGGCCTGCAGCTTGAGGTCGCGCGCGTCGATGGCGAGGCGCTTGGCGCGCAGGGCGATCTGGGCGCCGGACTCCTCGCCGCTGACATACAGCACGCTTTTGACCTTGGACATATTGGCCAGGGCTTGCAGCAGCAAGGTCGACTTGCCGATGCCGGGATCGCCGCCGATCAGCACCACGCCGCCCGCCACCAGGCCGCCGCCCAGCACGCGGTCGAATTCCTCGATGCCGGTGCCGAAGCGCGGCACATCCAGCGCTTCGATATCCTGCAGCGACAGCACGGGCGCAGTCTGCGCCAGCGACTGGTGCTGGGCCTGCGAGAAGCGGTTGGCGCCGGCGGCTTCCACCACGGTTTCCACCATGGTGTTCCATTGGTGGCAGGACGAGCACTGGCCGGTCCATTTGCTGCTGATGCCCCCGCATTCGCTGCAGGTGTAGTTGGTCTTCGCCTTTGCCATCGCTTAGGCCTCGACCACGCGCACGCGCTGCGCCAGGGCGCACATCAATTCATAGCCGATGGTGCCGGCGGCAGCGGCCACCTCGTCGATCGGCACGCCCTCGCCCCACAGCACGACCTTGCTGCCGACGCGGGCTTGCGGCACGTTGCCCAGGTCCACCGTCAGCATATCCATCGACACCCGGCCGACCAGGCGCGTACGCACGCCATCGACCAGCACCGGCGTATCGACCGGCGCGTGGCGCGGATAACCGTCGGCGTAGCCGCACGCCACCACACCGATGCGCATCCTGCGTTCGGCCTTGAACCGGCTGCCGTAACCGACATAATCGCCAGGCCCGATTTCCTGCACGCCGATCAATTCGCTGGACAGGGTCATGGTCGGCTGCAGCCCGAATTCGGCCGCTGTCTTGCCGCCCGGCGTGCCGCCGTACAGCATGATGCCGGGACGGATCCAGTCGGTGGCCAGCACCTCGCCCAAGTCCGGCATATGCAGGATGCCGGCCGAATTGCACAAGCTGCGCGGGCCTGGCAAACCGGCCGCCCCCTGGTTGAAGCGGCGCACCTGCTCGGCCAGCGGCATGCACGGGTGGTGCAATTCGTCGGCGTTGGCGAAGTGGGTCATCAGTGTGATGCTGCCGACGTGCGGGATGGCACGCAGGCGGGCATGGGCCGCGGCGTATTCGGACGGCAGGAAGCCGAGGCGGTTCATGCCGGTATTCATCTTCAAGTGCACATTCACCGGCCGCGCCAGCGGGGTGCGTTCCAGCATTTCAATCTGCTCAATACAATGGGCCGCCCCCTCGATGCCATGTTCGGCCATCGCCAGCAAGTCCGTGCTATCGAACCAGCCTTCCAACAACAGGATCGGCTTGGTCCAACCCAGTTGGCGCAGGCGCACCGCGTAGTCCGGCTCGATCAGCGCCAGCCCGTCGGCCGCGGCAAAGCCGCGCATGCCGCGCTCCAGGCCATGGCCATAGGCGTTCGCCTTGACCACCCCCCAGGCCTTGGCGCCCGGCGCGCACGCTTTGGCACGCGCCAGGTTATGTTGCATTGCAGCGAGATGGATCTGGGCGACGATCGGCCTTGGCATAGTAAAAACCGCGAGAAAAAGAATGCAGCATTTTACCTTTAGCGCAGCCCGAATGCAGGCTGAAATCTTTGGAAAGCTTCCTTTCCATGGTATAAAGCATGCCGAGATAATTTTCTGGCGTCCTGAATGAATCGTGGTTTCTATACCATCATGGCCGCGCAGTTCTTTTCGTCGCTGGCGGACAATGCTCTGCTGATCGTGGCGATCGACCTGCTGGTGACCATGCACGCTCCGGCCTGGGTGACACCATTGCTGAAGCTGACATTTGTGCTGTTCTATGTGCTGTTGGCGGCATTTGTGGGGGCGTTCGCCGATGCCCTGCCCAAAGGGCGGGTCATGTTCATTTCCAACCTGATCAAGATCTTTGGCTGCGCGCTGATTTTTTATCACGTGCACCCGCTGGCCGCCTACGCCGTGGTGGGCTTTGGCGCCGCCGTCTACTCCCCTGCCAAATACGGCATCCTGACCGAATTGCTGCCGCCGGAAAAACTGGTGATCGCCAATGGCTGGATCGAGGGGTCGACCGTCAGTTCGGTCATCCTCGGCATCGCCATGGGTGGCGCGCTGGTGGGCGGTCCCGTCTCGGCCGCGCTGAACAGCATTGACTTGCCGGGTATTGAAACCGGCATCGATACCGTGAGCGAAACGGCACTGCTGGTGGTGGTCGGGGTCTACGTCCTGGCCGCCGGATTCAACCTGCGCATTCCCGACACCGGTGCACGCTATGCCCACCAGGAGCGCCATCCGCTGCGCCTGATCAGCGAATTTGCCGGCTGCTGCAGCATCCTGTGGCGCGATAAGCTGGGCCAGATTTCACTGGCGGTGACCACGCTGTTCTGGGGCGCCGGCGCCACCTTGCAATTCATCGTGCTGGAATGGGCCAAGCAATCGCTGGGCATGACGCTCGACAAAGCCACCAGCACCATCGCCGTGTTTGCCGTCGGTGTGGCCCTGGGCGCCGGCCTGTCGGCCCGTTTCATTTCGCTGCGCAATTCCCTGAAAGTGATCCCGCTCGGCATCGCCATGGGCATCGTCGTCATGCTGATGATCTTCGTGCATGACGTGCGCCTGGCCTATCCGCTGCTGGTCCTGGTGGGCTTGCTGGCGGGCTTCTTCGTGGTGCCGATGAATGCGCTGCTGCAGCATCGCGGCCACGTCCTGATGAGCGCGGGCCATTCGATTGCCGTGCAAAACTTCAACGAGAACCTGTCGATCCTGACCATGCTGGCCATGTATGCGCTGATGGTGAAACTACATTTGAGCATCAACGCCATCATCGTGCTGTTTGGCCTGTTCGTGGCCGGTTCCATGTTTGCGATCCAGCAGCTGCATGCCGCCAACCAGCGCCAGCACGATTCGCTCGGCCTGATCGGCGAGCACAAACACTGATTAGGCGGGCAGGGTCCCGCCGCCGCGGCGCGCCTGGGCCCGGGCGCGCCAATCGTCCGGCACCACAAAGCCGCGCTCCGTTTCCTCCAGCCAGCCGACCTCTTCCCGCACGGTTGCGACCAGCACCGGGCTGGGATCGGTGCCGAATTTTTCCGCCAGGATGTCGAGCAGCGCGCCACGTGCCAGCGCGGCGGGTACGGGTGGCAGTTGCACCGGCGATGTGGCCGCCCGCGCGCCGGCCGTGGCACCGCGCGCCGGCGTGCGCAGCGGGGCAAGCCATTGCAGTCGCGGCATCACGATGAATTGCTCGCCCGGCGCGGCTGCCTGTTCGCCCAGGCTGCGCCAATGGCCGCGGCAGTGGTCGGGGGAAATGCCTTCGATAAGCGGCGCCGGCTCGCCGGCGTGATAGAACAGCCAGCCCTTGACCAGGGCTTGCGCGGTCCCCACCGGTGCCGGCACCGCCTGCTGGGCGGCAGGGTGCAGCGAAAGCTGCAACTGCGCGTTGAAAATCTTGCGCATCTTCAGGCCCAGCGTGTCGGCCAGGTTGGGGCCGACCAGGCGGTCGTGATCCTGCGCAGCGGCCATCGGCGCGCGGCCGCCGTCCAGCAGGTAGAACTTGGTGGCGAACTCGATATGGCGCAGCCGGGTGCTGCCCTCTTCGCGCAACAGGAAGTCGAACTCGCCGATGGTGCCATGCCTGCCGTCCCGCACCTGCAGGCCGTGCGCGGCCAGTGTCCCTTGCTGGGCGAAGTAGAAGGCCATCAGCTTTTCGGCATACAGCCCGAGCCGCGAGTAGTAGCGGTTGCCGAGCGCGGCATCGAGCGGCGATGGGTCGGCGTCGAGGTCCGCCAGCCAGTTCGCCACGGCGGGCGCCACGGGGCCCAGCGTGGCGATCCTGCCCTGCCAGTGCGGGCTGGCCGGATCGAGCAGGTCGGGCGAGTCGAGCAGCCAGGCCAGTGCCCGGACGTGGGGCCGGGTAAGGTGGCCCCACTTGCGGTGGAAGGTCTCAGCGTCGGCCGGCATGGGCGGCTTTGGCAAGGCACAAGTCCTGCCATGCCTTGGCTTTTTCTTCCGGCTTTTTCAGCAGGTCGGCCGGGTGATAGGTGGCCACCACCGGCACGCTGCCGTGCAGCATGATGCGGCCTCGCGCGGCGGCGCCCAGCAGCCCTTTGCCGGCGCTGTGGCCGAAGGTGACGATGACTTTTGCTTGCGTCAGCGCCAGCTCCCGCTCCAGGTATGGGCGGCAGGCTTGCAGTTCTTCCGCATCGGGCGCGTGCGGGGCGTGGCATTTCACCAGGCTGGTGAGATAAGCGCCTTGTTCCGTCGTCTGCCCGACCGCTTTCAGCATATTGTCCAGCAGGTAGCCGGGGTCGCCGGCGAACTGGTAGCCTTCGCTGTCTTCAGCCTGGCCAGGCGCGGTGTCGAGGGCGAGCCAGGTGGCTTGTTCGTCGCCGCGGCCGGGCACGGCTTGCCGGCGGGTTGCGCAGCGCGCGCAGCGGGCGCAGGCGCCGATTGCCGCTTGCAGGGCTGGCCAGTCCATCGCTGCGATCTCTTCGTCCGTTGCGCGGCCGGGGGCGGGGTCGGTGCCGCGCGCGGCCGGCGCTGCGGCTGGCAGATCGTCGTCGAACCAGGCTGGCGGCTGGTCCATGCCCATGTCGTCGTAATCGGGCGCTCCGTCCGCCATCGCTGGCGGTGGTGCGCTCGCGGCGCGCGCTGGACGGGCGGGCGGTGCGGCAGGCGCGGCGCGCTGGGGCTGGACCGCGGGGGTCCGCTCCGGCTCCGCCGCAGTTTTCTTGCGCTGCGGTTTGTATTCGGGCGTGGGGGCGTCGTCAAACCAGGACATATCCTCACCGGTCGAGGCGATGCTTGGCGCGCCCGGCGCGCGGGCCGGAGTGGCCGGCGCGGCGGCCGCTGCGGCTGCCGGCGCAGGCGTGGCGCGCGGGCCTGGTGCGGCCGGCATGCCGCCGAGTTCCGCCGGTGCATCGGGCGGCTGCGGCGTATGTGCCGCTTGTGGCGCGGACGCAGGCATCGCCGCGGCGGCCGAAGCTGCGAGCGGCGCATGGGACGTGGAGGCCGGCATCGCGGTGGACGCCGGCATCGGCACGGAGGCCGCCGCTGCGTGCGGCGCGGCAGCGGTGGCCGCGTGCGGGGCGGTGGCCGCGACGGGCGCCAGCACTGCTGCTTCCGTTGCCTCAATGTCGGGCGCAACCGCCCCCGTGCGATGGCGCAGGCACCACTGCGGCCCGACGCCCATCTCTTCCAGGAACACTGCGTTACGACGATCGTTCATAAGCCAAACCGCATCACGATTGCGTCCTCACGGGTTGAATTGGCGGCCGGATAATACCCCTTGCGGCGGCCGATTTCAGCAAATCCATAGCGTTGGTAAATCTCCAGTGCACGGCTGTTCGACGGCCGCACTTCCAGCAGGATCGATTCCATGCCCAGCCCGCGCGACAAGGCGACAGCCTGGTTCACCAGCAGGCGCCCTACTCCCTTGCCCTGCCATGGCCGCGCCACGGCGACGTTCAGCAAATGCGCCTCGTCGACGATCCCCATCACCAGGAAATACCCCATCAATGCGCCGTCCTGGGCGCGCAGCACCCAGGCGTGGTAGCCCTGCGCCAGCGAATCGGAAAAATTGGCGCGGCTCCAGGGATATGGATACACCTCCTGTTCCACCGCCACCACCTCATCGAGGTCGCTTTCCTGCATCGGCTCGTAGATCAGCCGCGCCAGATCCCATGCCTGCTGCCTCATGCCTGCGACGCCTTCATTTCTTCGCGTTCGGCCTTGGTATAGGCGACCTTGTTGCGCAGGTAGAGCGGCTGCGCCTGCGCGGCAGGCACGGCGTGGCCCGCGGCGAAGGCGGCGCGGCCCAGCTGCGCCACCTGCACGGCATGCGGCATGATGGCGCCGTCGGCACCGTCCGCAAAGGCTTTGCCGGCAAATGCCTCGGGATAGGCGGCAAAACCGTTACCGCAGGCGCGCGCCGGACCGGCAGGCGCCACATCACCGGGCGCGCACAGCGCCGGCGGCAGCACGGCAGCCGGCTGGCCGCCTTCGAAGCGGTACTGCGCCCAATAGACTTCATTCATGCGGGCATCGAGGACGGTGAGCACATCGCCGGAGCCGTGCCGTTCGCGGCAGGCCAGCGCCATCGCATCGAGCGTCACGATCGGCAGCAGCGGCAAGCCGGCGCCGAAACCCAGCCCCTGCGCGATGCCGCAGGCGGTGCGCACGCCGGTGAACGAACCTGGACCGGCGCCGTAGGCAATGGCGTCGCAATCGCGCAGGGCAATGCCCGCCTCCGCCAGCAATTCCTGGATCATCGGCAGCACGGCCTGGGAATGGGTGCGGACGCCGGACGATTCGCGGAAAGTCACGAGCTCCCCGCGCAGCAAGGCGCAGGAAGCCATTTCGGAGGATGTTTCGATTGCAAGAATGGTAGCCATGGCCGGTATTTTACCCTGCGGGCATGTACAATAGCACCCCATGCACAGCACTACCCTACATGCCGACAACCGCGCCGAAGTGGCCGCCGCGCTGGCTCAGGACCACCTGGTGGTGGCCTGCCTGTGCGCCGCCTGGTGCGGCACCTGCGCCTCTTACCGCGCGGTATTCGAGGAACTGGCCGCGCGCCACCCGGACAAATACTTCCTGTGGGTCGACATCGAGGACCATGCCGACCTGGTGGGCGACCTGGACGTCGAGAATTTCCCCACCTTGCTGATCCAGCGCCACGAGCATGTGGCCTTCTTCGGCACCATGCTGCCCGACGCCAACGTGGCCAACCGCCTGATCGAAGCCCAGGCCGGACTGTCCGACGAAGAACTGGCGCGCCAGGCCGCGTCCACACCGGAACGCCGCCAATGGCAGCAGGAGTGCAACCTGCGCGTCCTGTTAGGCCAGGCGTAAGGGCAACGATCGCAGGCGCTGCCCGGTCAGCGCGAACACCGCATTGGCCACCGCCGGCGCGACCGGCGGCGTAGGCGGCTCGCCGACGCCGGTCGGCCGCTCGGTGCTGAGCGTGATGATGGTTTCAACCTGCGGTACCGCATTCATGCGCGGCACCAGGAAATCGTGGAAATTGGTCTGCACCACCTTGCCATCCTTGATGGTGATCTCCCCATCCAGGGCTGCCGACAGGCCGAACACCACGCCCGACTCCACCTGCTGCGCCACCAGGTTCGGGTTCACCACCAGCCCGCAATCGATGGCGCAAACCACGCGGTGCACGCGGATCTGCTTGCCCTCGACCGAAACTTCCGCCACCTGGGCGACGATGGTACCGTAAGACTGGTGCAGCGCCACGCCGTGCGCGCGCCCTTGCGGCGCCTTGCCGGCCTTGGCAACCGCGGCATTCAGCACCGCCAGGTGGCGCGGATGGTTCAACAGCATGGTGCGGCGGAATTCCACCGGGTTCTTGCCCGCCGCGCTGGCCATTTCGTCGATAAACGACTCTTTGAAGAAGGCATTGTGCGAATGCCCCACCGCACGCCAGTTCCCGATCGGCACAGCGCTCTCCACGGCAACGTGGGCAATACGCTGGTTCGGGATTTCGTACTGCATATCGTACAAGCCTTCCGCGGCGTGCTTTTCCGGCCCCATGCCCGGCAACCCCAGGTTGCGCTCGACGTACTGGTGCACCAGCACCCCGCTCACGCTGCGCGCATCCCAACTGACGATGTTGCCGGCGCCATCCAGGCCCGCCTCCATGCGCGCCAGGGCGGCCGGGCGGTAGACGTCATGCGTCATATCCTCTTCGCGGCTCCAGATCACCTGCACCGGGGCGCCGTTGCACTGGCGCGCGATGGCGACCGCCTGCGCCACCATGTCCGCCTCCAGCCGCCGTCCAAAGCCACCACCCAGCAAATGCTCATGCAGGATCACGTCGCCCTCGTCGACATCGGCCACCTGCGCAGCGGCACGCACGGCGAAGGTGGGCGCCTGCGTACCGAGCCAGAGACGCACCTTGCCATCCTTCACCTGCGCCGTGCAATTGACCGGCTCCATGGTCGCGTGGGCCAGGAATGGTGCGCGGTATTCCGAGCGGATGGTGCGCAGCGCCTCCTGGCCCTTCTCCATGTCGCCATTGCTGTAATAGACAAAGCCGTCGTCATTGGCCAGCGCGGCCGCCATGCCGGCATAGATCTGCTCGCTCGACAGCGCGCCATTGCCGCCGTCATTCCAGCGTATCGGCAATGCCGCTGCCGCCTGGCGCGCCTGCCAGAACGTGCGCGCCACCACCGCCACGCCCGCGCCGGCGCCCGACCGCTCGTGCAGCGCGCCGCTGAAATCGATCACACTGAGCACACCGGGCATGCCGGTCACTGCGCCCGGATTGATGCCCTGCACCGACCCGCCGACGTAAGGCGACATGCGCACCGCCGCATAGACCATCCCTTCCGGACGCGCATCGATGCCGTACCTGGCCGCGCCCTCGGACTTGATGCGCGAATCGCGGCGCGGCACAGGCGTTCCGACCAGGCGGAAACTGTGCGGGTCCTTCAGCTTGACCTCATGCGGCTGGCCCAATGCGGCACGCTGCGCCAGACTGCCGTAACCGGCCTGGCGCTTGCTGATATCGTGATACAGCACGCCATTTTCCGTGCGCACCTGCTCGTGCGGGACTTTCCATTCGCGGGCCGCCTCGGCCACCAGCAGCGCACGCGCGGTGGCGCCGGCTTCGCGCATCGGCCCCCAGGCATCGGCCACGCTGGACGAGCCGCCGGTCACCACGATGCCCAGTTCGCGCCCGACTTTCTCGAGCATGCGCAAGGCCCCGCGCTTGACGGCGCCGTTGTCGTCGGGATGGAAATGCCAGTTGTCGCGGATGACTTCCAGGTTGCTGTAAATCTTGTCGAGCGGCGCCTGGATCAACTTGACCGCATCAAGGCTCACGTCCAGTTCCTCCGCCACCAGCATGGCCAGCGCGGTATGCACGCCCTGCCCCATTTCCGCGCGCGGCATGGCCAGTTGCACGCTGCCATCCGGCGCAATGGCGATCCAGCCGTTCAACGCCACGGCGCCATTCTCCAGCGGCAGCGCCGCCTTGCCGCGCAAGCGCTGGCGCGGCGGCATCACGCCCCAGCCCACCACCATCGCGCCGGCCATGGCAAGGCCGCCCAGCAGGAAGCGGCGGCGCGAGAATTTTTTCGGTTTCAGCATGTGGTCCCCGTATCGGCCTCGCTCATGGCAGCCAGCGCCGCAGCAAATCCTCCGGCATCACCGGACGGCTGTAATAGTAGCCTTGCGCCTGGTTGCAGCCGTGGCGCAGCAGGAAGGCCGCCTGCTGCTCCGTCTCCACCCCTTCGGCGATCACGGACAGGTTCATGCTGCGGCCCAGCTGGATGATGGCGATGGCGATCGCCTCGTCGTTGACGTCGGTCGAGATGTCCTTGATGAAGGAGCGGTCGATCTTCAGCGTCTGCACCGGCATCTGCTTGAGATAGGCCAGCGAGGAATAACCGGTGCCGAAATCGTCGATCGCCAGCGACACGCCGACCGCGTGCAAATCGTTGATGAAGGCCAGCGCATCGCCCGTGTTCATGATCACCGATTCGGTCACCTCCAGCTGCAGGCGGTGCGGTGCCAGCCCGGTTTCGCGCAGGATGTCGGCCACCGTGCCGACCATGCTGCCGCGCTCGAACTGCTTGGCCGACAGGTTGACGGCCATCTTCGGCACATGCAGTCCGGCCTCCTCCCAGCGCACCATCTGGCGGCAGGCTTCATACAGCACCCATTGCCCCAGCTGGTTGATGAAGCCCGTGTCTTCCGCCAGCGGGATAAAGCGGTGCGGCGGCACCAGGCCCAGTTCCGGATGGTTCCAGCGCACCAGCGCTTCCACGCCCAACAGTTTGCCGGTATCGATTTCGACTTGGGGCTGGAAGTTGAGGAAGACTTCCTCTTTTTCGATCGAGCGCCGCAGGTAAGTCTCCAGGCGCAGGCGCTCGACGCCTTCGCCCGTCATCGACGGCTGGTAGAAGCGGTAACCGTTACGGCCGCGCGCCTTGGCCTGGTACATGGCCACGTCGGCATTACGGATCAGCATGTTCAAGTCGGCAGCATCGGTCGGGAACACGGAAATGCCGACCGAGCAAGTCACGAACAGTTCGTGGCCGGCCACCATGAAGGGATGCTCGAACATCGCCACCAGCTTTTCGGCCACCTGGCCGGCGCCGTATTGTCCTTCCACGTCTTCCAGCAGCACGATGAATTCGTCGCCGCCCAGGCGCGCCAGGGTATCGCCTTCGCGCAGCTTGTCGGACAGCGCATGTGCCACCTGCTTCAGCAGCTCGTCGCCGATGTGGTGACCGAGCGTGTCGTTGACGTTCTTGAAGCGGTCCAGGTCGATGAACAGCAGCGCCAGTTGCTCGTTGCCGCGCGTGGTGCGCTGGATGGCGTGCTGCAGGCGGTCATGGAACAGCAGGCGGTTCGGCAATTGCGTCAGCGGGTCGTGGTGGGCCAGGTGGTCGAGCTTTTCCTGCGATTCCTTGACCAGGGTGATGTCGCTGAAGACGCCCACATAGTGGGTGGTGGCGCCGCGCGTGTCGCGCACCGCGGTCAATGTCAGCCACTCCAGGTACAGTTCGCCGCTCTTGCGCGTGCTCCAGATCTCGCCGCGCCAGTAACCATGTTCGACCAGTTCGCGCCACAATTCGGCGTGGAAGGCTTCGTCGTGGCGGCCGGAACGCGTCAGGCTGCGGTCGCGGCCCAGCGCTTCGGCCTCGGTGTAGCCGGTGATCTGGGTAAAGGCCGGGTTGACGGCAACGATGGTGCCTTTGTCGTCGATCACCATCACGCCGTCGGCGATGTGTTCCAGCACGGTGGCCGACAGGCGTAATTTTTCCTCGGCCTCCTTGCGGGCGCTGATGTCGGCGTAGACCCAGATCGAACCTTCGTTGGGGCGGTTCTGGTCAATGGCACAACCGGACACCATGCACCAGAACAAGGAGCCGTCCTTGCGGCGGTAATTGCGCTCTTCGGTGAAGTATTCGCCGCTTCCCAGGGTCGAATACTGGCGCGCGCCGGCCGACTCATAATCGAAGGCACTGGGGAAGACCATGGCGGTGGAGGCGCCAACCATCTGGCCCGGCTCGTAGCCGAACAATTCTTCGCAGCGGCGGTTGACGGACACGATGGTGCGGTGGCGCACGAACATCACGCCGAACATCACGTTATCCAGGATCGCGCTTTGCTCGGCCAGCAGTGCTTCGATGCGCATTTCATTGTTCTTGCGCTGGCTGATATCGGAAATGATGCCATCCACCCAGGGCGCCCCGCCCGATTCGGCGGCTTGCGGCTGGCCATTCTCGGCCACCCAGCGTTCGGCGCCGGTGGAGTCGATGATGCGGTATTCGATTTCGTATGGCTTGCCATCCTGGATCGCCTGCACCACCACGCGGCGCTGGCGCTTGCGGTCTTCCGGACAGATCAGGTTGGCCCAGGCATGGGTGGTGCTGCGCATGAATTGCGCGGCGGAGTAGCCGGAGATGTCTTCGATGGCGTCCGACACGAAATCGATCGGGCCGTCCGGGCGGAAGCGGAATACGGCGCCCGGCACCTGGGTCACGATGGTGCGGAAGCGCTCCTCGCGCTGGGCGATATCTTCGAACAGGTGCTTGATCGCCACCCGCATCTGGTCCAGCTGGCCGGCCAGGCGGCCCAGCTCGTCGCTGCCGCTCAATTCCATGCGGGTCTCGAAATCGCCGTGCGACAGGCGGTCCGAGAAGCGCATCAGCTTGCGCAAGGGCTTCAGCAGGCGCTGGTTCAGGAACAGCACGATCAGCAGCAGCGACACGGTCAGCTGGGCGGCCAGCACGAACACATAGGACAGCTGCTTTTCGCGCAGTTCCTGCTGGCTGCGCGCATCATCCATTTCGACGATGATGCGGCCGATCTTTTCGCCGCGCACCGTGATCTCGCGCTCGGCGCGCACCACGTTGCCGATGGCCCGCTTGGGCGCTTCGACCTGCATGAACTGGGTGTCGGCCTGGCCGGTGACCTGCACCCGCAGCACGGAGCGGTCACGCATCACCGATTCGACCAGCGAATGGGCCGATTCGGCATTCATATTCCACAGGGATTCCTGCATGCCCAGGGCCAGGATGTCGGCATTGCGCTGCAGCGATTCGTTGAGGGTGGTGCGCGCCGATTGCTGCTCGTGCACGCCGATCAGCAGATAGGAGCCGATAATCGCCGGAATCACCAGGCCGCCGAACACCACCAGCAACAAGGCGCCATAGATGGACAAGCCATACAGTGCGCTCAGGCGGGACCTTAGTTTGTTATAAAAATTCCGAGCCATCAAGCGAGTCTGTTGGAAAAGATTATCCAGCAGCAATTATGCACGTAACTTGCTATCATCGCCACTCTATATACGGAGGAGTTTCCTATGTCGTTTTCCATGTATTCCGCATCGATTCCGGTGTTCCGTCAAATCCTGGGCAGCCTGCTGGCCATCCTCGACAAGACCGACGCGTATGTCGAGAACAAAAAGATTGAACCGACTGCTCTGCTGCAGGCCCGCTTGTTCCCGGACATGCTGCCGTTTACCCGCCAGATCCAGATCGCTGCCGATTTTGCCAAAGGCGCCGGTGCGCGCTTGGCAGGGGCGGAGGTGCCAGTGTTCGAGGATACCGAAAAGACCATTGGTGAACTCAAACTGCGCATCCAGCGCACGCTGACCTTCCTGGATTCACTGCCGCGCCAGGCGATCGAGGATGCTGCACAGCGTTCGGTGACGACCGGCAGCGGGGAGAAGACCAAGCAGTGGGTGGGGCAGGAATACCTCATGCATTACGCGCTGCCGCACTTCTTTTTCCATGCCACCACGGCTTACGATATCTTGCGCCATAACGGGCTGGAAATCGGGAAGAAGGACTTTATCGGATCCTGGAAAGCAGAATAAACCGGTAGTGCGGTGTCAGACCCCAGGGTCTGACACCGGTTTGCCGGTTTTCAGGAATTGCGGCGCGGATACCCCTGCGCCAGGATGCGCTGCCACACCACTTCCTTCTCCTCCGCGCTCATCCCCACCCAGTGCGCCACTTCGAGGTAAGTCCGCCCGCATCCCCGGCAAATTTCATCGAACGTCGTCGAACACACCGCAACGCAGGGTGTATCCGGGCGTTCCGGCGCTTTCTGCTCAGCCATTATTTCACCTGCAAACCAAGCTTGTCCCAGCCCTCATGGCCGAGCTTTTCCATGGTTTCGATATTCTTGTCGAAAATCTCGGACGCTTCCGGAAACGCCTCCACCGCACGGTCGATCGACTCCTCGCGCAACAGGTGCAGCGTGGGATAAGGCGAGCGGTTGGTGTAGTTGGCAATATCGTTCTTGTCCGTATCGGCGAACTGGTATTCCGGATGGAAGCTCGCCACTTGCAACACCCCATCCAGTTCCAGCTCTTCCAGCGCCGCATCCGCCACGTCCAGGAATTCGTTGTAATCCTCGAAATCCTGCAGCACCAGCGGATGGATCAGCAAGGTGGTATCGACCTTGTCCGGGTCTTCCCCGGCCAGGAATTCCAGCTCCTTGACCAGGTCTTCCAGCAATTCTTCCGGGGTCGACGCTTCCGACACCACATAGCGCACCTGCTTCTTCACATGCACCGCTTTGGCAAACGGACACAGGTTCAGGCCAATCACGGCCTTCTCCAGCCATTGCTCGGTGGCTGCGGTGACGGCCTCATAATCCAGGGGGGTGTTGCTCATTGATACATCCAGAAATCGTTATCCAAGACACCAATTATATAGCTTGTTCGACATAATTTTCCAAGAAAATCAGGCACATAGCGAATTTCACCTTGACTCGACAGGGTTTCCTAATTACACTCCGGCCTTAGGTAGTCCGTCCTTTGTTTCTTGACGACAACAGCGAAACACTATGCAAGATAGACTCAAACACGCTGTCCTGATCGCCCTGGCGCTAGCCGCCGTGATCCCGGCAGCCACCTCCCTGGCAGCGACGGATCCCGCGAAATCCGTGGTCCTGCAGCCTGCCGTCGAAGAATACAAGGAAACCGACGTCTGGGGCCGCATCCGCTCCGGCTATGCCATTCCCGACGTGAACAACGGGCTGGTCGGCAAGCATGTCAAGTGGTACGCCGACCGCCAGGACTATATCGACCGCACCGTGGCGCGCGCCTCGCTCTACCTGTTCCACGTGGTGGAAGAGCTGGAAAAGCGCGGCATGCCAACCGAACTGGCCCTGCTGCCTTTCATCGAATCGGCCTTCAACCCGCAAGCCCTGTCCACCGCCAATGCGGCCGGCCTGTGGCAATTCGTGCCGGGCACCGGCCGCGATTACGACTTGAAGCAAAACGCCTTCAAGGATGACCGCCGCTCCGTGCTGGCATCCA
This sequence comes from uncultured Oxalobacteraceae bacterium, assembly GCA_965650885.1. GTDB lineage: Bacteria > Pseudomonadota > Gammaproteobacteria > Burkholderiales > Burkholderiaceae_D > Rugamonas. Next base: position 94,471 of record CBFGQI010000002.1, on the reverse strand, counting down.
CCGACGCCGCCCTGGCCTACCTGCAGCGCCTGTACACCATGTTCGGCGACTGGCACCTGGCCCTGGCCGCCTATAACTGGGGCGAAGGCAATGTGCAGAAGGCCATCAAGCGCAACCAGGCTGAAGGCAAGCCGACCGATTTCGAAAGCCTGGTCGAGCTGATGCCTGCCGAGACGCGCAATTACGTGCCCAAGCTGCAGGCGGTCAAGAACATCGTCGCCAACCCGGCGCAATTCAGCGTGCACCTGCCGGCCATCAATAACGAACCGTATTTCACCGCGATCGAGAAGACGCGCGATATCGACCTGGCGCTGGCGGCCAAGCTGGCCGAAATCTCGGTCGACGAATTCAAGGCCCTGAATCCGCAATTCAAGAAGCCGGTGATTACCGGCGGCGCCCAGACCAAGATCCTGCTGCCGACCGAAAACGCGGAAAAATTTGCCGCCAACCTGGCTTCCTGGACACGCGCCTTGTCGAGCTGGACCACGCACAAGATCACCAGCGCCCGCGAAAACATCGCCTCACTGGCGCGCAAGTTCGGCACTACGCCGGACGCGATCCGCCAGGCCAACAATATCCCGCATAAGTCGGTGCTGAAAGCCGGTTCCACCATCCTGGTGCCGAAGATTTCCGCCTCGGCCGGCACGGACATTTCCGCCGATGTGATCGAAAACGCCGCGCTGGCGGTCGAAGCAGAGCGCGCAGCCCCGAAACGCAGCAATTACCGCCAGGCGTCCTCGTCGCGCGGCAACTCCAAGCCGGCGGTCAGCATGGTCAAGGCACGCATCAAGCGTGACGAAGCCGGCAAATCCAAGTCCCGCCGCAGCAATTAACCCTACCGGGCGCGCCATCCCTTGCTGAACTTGCAGGGGACGCCCGGGAGTGGTGTCAGCTTATCTACTTCTTGCAGTCCCGGACGTGGCGCGCTTACAATCTCGGTCTTGCGGTATAACCCCATTGGAGTAGATATGGCTTTCTTGCAAGGCAAAAAAATCCTGATTACTGGCGTCCTGTCCAACCGTTCCATCGCTTACGGCATCGCCAAGGCTGCCCACCGCGAAGGCGCCGAACTGGCTTTCACCTACGTTGGCGAGCGCTTCAAAGACCGCATCACTGAATTCGCCGCCGAATTCGGCAGCCAGCTGGTATTCGACTGCGACGTCACCAGCGACGAGCAGATTGCCAACCTGTTCACCGACCTGGCCAAATCCTGGGACCGCCTGGACGGCTTCGTCCACGCCATCGGCTTCGCCCCGCGCGAAGCGATCGCCGGCGAATTCCTGGACGGCCTGACCCGCGAAAACTTCCGCGTGGCGCACGACATTTCGGCCTACAGCTTCCCGGCCATGGTGAAAGCCGCCCTGCCGCTGCTGAAGCCTGGCTCCTCCGTGCTGACCCTGTCCTACCTGGGTGCGGTGCGCGCCATCCCCTATTACAACACCATGGGCCTGGCCAAAGCCTCGCTGGAAGCTTCGGTGCGCTACCTGGCCGAAAACCTGGGCCAGCACGGCATCCGTTCCAACGGCATTTCCGCCGGCCCGATCAAGACCCTGGCCGCGTCCGGCATCAAGGACTTCGGCAAGCTGCTGGGCTTCGCTTCCTCGCACGCCCCGCTGCGCCGTAACGTGACCATCGAAGAAGTCGGCAATGCCGCCGCCTTCCTGCTGTCGGACCTGTCGTCCGGCATCACCGGCGACATCATGTACGTCGACGGCGGCTTCTCCCACGTGATGGGCTTGAACGCCAGCGATTACGAGTAATCATCGCCACATCCCGACAAGAAACCGCCTCCGGGCGGTTTTTTTATTTTCAAGTTGACAATCCGGAAAAGTGACACTAAAGTGATATCACTTTGATTTAACCCTGACGATGGATTGATCATGAACCGAACCGAAAAGCCGTTCTCTTCCTATAGTGGCTACCTGGCGCTGACCGTGGTGGTGGCGCTGGCGATTCTTGCTTTCCTGCTGATACGCGGCTTCCAGCCAATCCTGGCGGCGATCTGCGTGCTGGCGGCGGTATTCCTGGCGCCCGGCCTGTACATGCTGCAGCCGAACGAGAGCGCCCTGCTGACCCTGTTCGGCCAGTACATCGGCACCGACCGCAGCGAAGGCTTGCGCTGGGCCTTCCCGCTCTACCGCAAGCAACGGCTGTCGCTGCGCGCCCGCAACTTGAATGCGCCGACGCTGAAGGTGAACGACAAGCGCGGCAATCCGGTCGAGATTTCCGCCGCCATCGTGTGGCGCGTGCAGGATACGGCGCAAGCCATCTTCGACGTCGATGATTTCGAGCGCTATGTCGCCGTGCAGGCCGAAGCTGCCATCCGCCACCTGGCTTCGCGCTACGCCTACGATGACGGCGAAGACCTGGCGCAAGGCGAAATGACCCTGCGCTCGGGCATGGACGAAGTGTCGATGGCCCTGCGCACCGAGCTGCAGGAGCGCTTCAGGGCGGCCGGCGTGGAAGTGGTCGATTCCAAGCTGACCCACCTGGCCTATGCGCCCGAGATCGCCCAGGTGATGCTGCGTCGCCAGCAGGCCGAAGCGATCGTCAGCGCCCGCTCGCGCATCGTGCACGGCGCGGTCAGCATGGTGGAATCGGCGCTGAACAGCCTGGCCGAGCGCGAAATCGTCGAACTCGATTCCGAGCGCAAGGCGGCCATGGTCAGCAACCTGCTGGTGGTCCTCTGTTCCGACAAGGAGACCCAGCCCATCGTCAACACTGGAACGCTGTATAACTAAATGGCCAGCCCCGGCAAAAAAGCCTTTCCCCTGCGGATCGACCCGGCGTTGTGGGAGGAACTGCAACGCCTGGCCGCCCAGGACTTGCGCAGCGTGAACGCGGAAATCGAGTTCCTGCTGCGCGAGGCACTGGCGCGCCGGGGCATCAAACCACGCACAACAACGCAAGAAAACCCTGACACAGGTTTCGAAAACCCTGTATAATTCACCCCTTGTGCGCTGCACCAATAACGCAGCTGTAAGAAAAACACAAATAGCAGCTTCGCAAACCTATCTGCCGCATCCCCCAACACTGGATGCCGCCTAAAAAGCCCTCCGCCCTGTGTGTCGTAGTCCAATGACACCGTCCCGGCGCAAAGCTTTTGTGCCGAAATTTCTATACAACATAGAGTCGTTTCGTCGTTCTGGTTAGCGTAGCTTTTTTCGCTTTTTACGAAAGATATACATGACTTTTGAAGCACTTGGTCTCAACACGTCCATCCTCAGCGCCCTGACCGCCGCCGGCTATACCGCGCCAACCCCGGTCCAGCAGCAGGCTATCCCTGCCGCGATTGAAGGCAAGGACTTGTTGGTTTCCTCGCAAACCGGCTCCGGCAAGACCGCAGCCTTCATGCTGCCGTCGCTGCACCGCCTGGCCAGCGCGCCGTATGCCGGCCCGTCCGGCAAGACGCCTGCGCAGGAAGCGCAGTCGGCCCGCGCCCGCGGCGAGCGCCCACGCTTCCGCCCGGCCCAGCCAAAGATGCTGGTGCTGACCCCTACCCGTGAACTGGCCCTGCAAGTCACCACCAACACCACCAAGTACTGCGCCAACCTGCGCCACATCAAGTCGGTGGCGATCCTGGGCGGCATGCCTTACCCGAAGCAGATGCAACTGCTGTCGCGCAATCCGGAAATCCTGGTCGCCACCCCAGGCCGCCTGATCGACCATATGGAGCAAGGCAAGATCGACTTCTCCCAGCTGCAGATCCTGGTGCTGGACGAAGCCGACCGCATGTTGGACATGGGCTTCATCGATGATATCGAGAAGATCGTCGCGGCGACCCCGGACTCGCGCCAGACCATGCTGTTCTCCGCGACCCTGGATGGCGTGGTGGGCAATATGGCCCGCCGCATCACCAAGGATCCGCTGACCATCCAGGTCAACAGCACCACCACCAAACACGAAAACATCATGCAGCGCGTGCACTTCGTGGACGACCTGTCGCACAAGAACCGCCTGCTGGACCACCTGCTGCGCGACGAAACCATGGACCAGGCAGTGGTCTTCACCGCCACCAAGCGCGATGCCGATACCATCGCCGACCGCCTGAACATCGCGGGCTTCGCGGCCGCCGCCCTGCATGGCGACATGCACCAGGGCGCGCGCAACCGCACGCTGGACGGCCTGCGCCGCGGTAACGTGAAGGTGCTGGTAGCCACCGACGTGGCTGCCCGCGGCATCGACGTACCGAACATCACGCACGTGTTCAACTACGACCTGCCGAAGTTCCCGGAAGACTATGTGCACCGCATCGGCCGTACCGGCCGCGCCGGCCGCAACGGTATCGCCGTATCGCTGGTGAACCACGCCGAGAACATGCTGGTGCGCCGCATCGAGCGTCTCACCCGGCAGCCGATCCCGGTCGAAGTGATCGAGGGCTTCGAGCCGAAGCGTGCGGCGCCTGCGCGCTCCGCATCGCGTCCGGGCTGGAAGCCCGGCGATGGCCGCAACGCCAAGCCGGGCCAGCGCAGCTTCTCCAAGCCACGCTCGGAAGGCGGCCACTATCGCAGCGATAACAACGCGTTCGCGGGCGAGCGCAGTGATGGCGGCTTCCGTCGTGAAGGTGGGCGCAATGAAGGCGGCTACCGCACTGAAGGCGGCTTCCGCGGCGATCGTCCGGAAGGCGGCTTCCGTAACCGCAATGAGGGCGGTGGCTTCCGTTCCGAAGGCGGCTTCCGCGCAGAGCGCAGCGAAGGCGGCTTCCGCGCAGAGCGCAGCGAAGGCGGCTTCCGCAACCGTGCCGACAGCGGCGGTTTCCGTTCCGAAGGCGGCTTCCGCAAGGAAGGCGGGTTCCGTGAGCGTGGCGAAAGCAACTTCCGCCGTGACCGCGAAGCGGGCGGCGGCTTCAAGGGTCCGCGTACCGATGCGCCGCGCCGCCCTTGGGGTGACCGTTAAACCCCGGTCATCGGGTCAGATCCTGGGTTCCGGCCCAGGCTGAGTGCAGGCCGCACGGGGCAACCCGGCGGCCTTTTTCTTTTGTTCGTCATCGAACAGAGCGGGGCGAAAAAGCGCGCGACACTGCGCCCATGAGAACCGTTTTGATCGTCCTGTTGTTAGCCAGCACGGGCGCGCACGCCGCCCAGGACTCGCCCTCCCTCATCGTGCGCGCCCAGGTGCTGCTGGACCGGGCCAATTTCTCGGCTGGACAGATCGACGGCGTGGCCGGCAGCAATATGCGGCAAGCCTTGCTCGGCTTCCAGCGCGCGCGCGGCTTGCAGCAATCGGGCACGGCGGACCAGGCCACGCTGGCGGCGCTCGACGATGGGCAGCCGGTGCTGTCCTCTTATACCGTGACCGAGGCGGACGTCGCCGGTCCCTTCGAGCCAATCCCCGAAGAGATGGCCGACAAGGCCAAGATGCAAGCCCTGGGTTACGCCAGCGCGGCGGAAGCGCTGGGGGAGCGTTTCCACGCCAGCCCAGCCCTCCTGCGCAAACTCAATCCCGGCAAGAACATCGAACGTGCAGGCGAACAGATCGTGGTGCCGAATGTCGGCGCGCGCGCTTTGCCGGCCGCCGCCACCATCGTCGTGGACCGCAGCGACCGTACGCTTTCCCTGCTTGACGCGACCGGCAGGGTGATGGCGCAGATGCCATCGAGTACCGGCAGCGAACATGATCCGCTGCCGGTCGGGCAATGGAAAGTGAATGGGGTGTCGCGCAATCCACCGTTCCACTACAACCCGGAACTATTCTGGGATGCGCAGCCCGGCGACAGCAAGGCCACCATCCCGCCGGGACCGAACAATCCGGTCGGCGTCGCCTGGATCGATTTATCGAAAGACCATTACGGCATCCACGGCACGCCCGAACCGGGCAAGATTGGCAAGACGCAGTCGCACGGCTGCATCCGGCTCGCGAACTGGGACGCCGCGCGCGTCGCCGATGCCGTGCGACCGGGGACGCCAGTCGTGCTCCAGGAATAAGGAGGCCGCCATGAGACCTGTTGGCGCATTCGGTACCCTGATCTTCGGCATTGTGCTCGGCGCCGGTGGCACGTTACTGCTGATCAGCCGGGTGCCGCTGGACCAAAAAGAACACACGGTCGTCAGCAATCCGCTCGAGCGCAAGGCGCCCGACATTGTCCCCGCACCGGCGCCGCAATCCACAACCGCGACCCCGCCCTCACCTGCCTTGACGCCAGCCCAGGCGGCCCCCATCGATCCGCCGCAAGTGGCCGCGGCGCCAAGCGCGCCCGGCGCCAGCAAGGCTGCGGGCGACTCGATGGCCGGCATGCGCGCCGCCGACAGCAGCGGCGCAGGCGGCCTGGCGGCCAGCGGCAGCGGCATGTCCTTGCTGACGCCTGTCGCCGGCGTCAAGCCGGCCCAGATCAGCGACACCTACGACCAGCCGCGCGGCAGCGAGCGCAGGCACGAAGCCCTCGACATTACCGCTCCCATCGGAACCCCGGTGGTGGCCGTGGCCGACGGCAGGATCGCCAAGCTGTTCAACAGCAAACCCGGCGGCCTGACCATCTACCAGTTCGACCCGGCCGAGAAATACGCCTACTACTATGCCCACCTGGACCGCTATGCCACGGCGCTGAAGGAAGGCCAGCAAGTCAAGCGCGGGGAAGTGATCGGCTATGTCGGCGCCAGCGGCAACGCCAATCCGGCAGCACCGCACCTGCACTTCGCCATGTTCGAACTGGGCCTGGAAAAGAACTGGTGGCAGGGCAAACCCGTCAACCCCTACCCGCTGCTCGGGCCCCAGTGACGCACGCGGCCGGTGTCCATGTGCACGAATTGCGAGCCCGGATAGTAGCCTACACCGCCGCCTTTCAAGGCCAGGGCCGCCTTGTGCAGGCGCGCCAGGTCGCGGCCCGGGATCCGCACGTCGATCGCCTTGCCTTCGATATGCATGCTGTGTTTGGCCACGCCCCCGCTGGCTTCGGCCAGCTTGCGGTTGGTCTCGGGCGAGCGATAGCCTGAAATCACGTGGATCACTTCATGGTTGCTGAATTGCGAACTGACGCGGTCGAGCAGGAGCAGCAATTCCGGGTCGATGGGGGCGACCTTGTCGTTGCGGTGGTCGCGCAGCAGGCGGTTGATGTCCTGCAGCGCTTCCGGGATGAACTGCCCCTCGGCCCAGAACAGGGTGCGCAGGGTTTCACCGGTATGCGTGTTGTAGAAACGCAGGCTGCGTTCGTGCGGCGCGGCGATGGCCGCGCGCGCCATGGCCGGCAGCGCCAGGGCCGAGGCCACGGCGACTGAGCTCTTGAGGAAAGATCGACGTTGGTTCATGGCTGTAGCTTACCGCTGGCACCGATTCCATGCTTTTATGGCGCGCGGCAAGAATTCCCTATATACTTGATTACTCAAACATCATTCAATTAACAATCATGGACAACGCACTTGAATTCTGCCAGCGCCTGGCGCGCGCCCACGCCACCATTATCCGCCGATTGGACACAGTTTTGGGCGGCCACCATGGCCTCAGTTTCAGCGACTTCATGCTGCTGCAAAGCCTGGCCAATGCCCCCGGCGGCCGCTTGCGCCGGGTCGACCTGGCCGAGCGCCTCGGTTTGACCGCATCCGGCGTCACCCGTACCCTGCTGCCGCTGGAAAAGACCGGCTGGGTGGCACGCCAGGCCGATGAACGCGATGCCCGCGTGGGCTACGCGGTGATCACCGCCGCCGGCCACGCACTGCTGGACAACGCGCAGCGCACCGCCGCGGAATACGCAGCCGACCTGCTGCGCCACTCGCGCGACGATGAACTGGCGCCGCTGAACGTTGTGCTGGGCAACCTGATCGGGCCTTAACGATGGCACCCAGCCTGAAAAACGATGCCAACTTCCGCTGGCTGCTGTCCGGCGGCATCCTGTCGATGCTGGGCGACCAATTCACCCTGATCGCCCTGCCCTGGCTGGTGCTGAAACTGACAGGCGATCCGCTCTCGCTCGGCCTGGTGCTGGCTTTGCTCGGCGCGCCGCGCGCCATCTTCATCCTGGTCGGCGGCGCGCTGGTCGACCGCTATTCGCCCAAACGCGTGCTGATGCTGTCCAAGCACGCCAGCGCGCTGCTGCTGGGCGTGATGGCGGCACTGACCCTGTCGGGCACTACCAGCCTGCCTGCAGTGTACGCACTGTCGCTCGGTATCGGACTGGCGCAGGCATTCGCCATTCCCTCCGGGACTTCGATCATGCCGCGCACCGTGCCGCGCGAACTGCTGCAGGCGGCGAACGGGGCGATGATGGGCATCCGCCAGGTGGGCTTGCTGGCTGGCCCCCTGCTGGCCGCCTTGCTGCTGGCGGTAGGCGGCGATGGCGCCGGCGGCACGCAGGCATTGGGCCTGGCGTTTGCCTTCGATTGCGCCAGTTTTGTCATCTCCGCGTGGACTTTGTCCAGGGTGCGTCCGCTGCCAATGCCAGGCGCCGCGCCGGCGCCATCCACAGGCGTCTGGCGCTCGGTCGGCGAAGGGATTGCCGCGGTGTGGCGCGACGTGGAGATGCGCGCCTGCTTCGGCTATTGGGGACTGGTGTCGCTGCTGGTCGGTGGCGCCATGCAGGTGGCGCTGCCGGTGCTGGCAAAGGAGCGCCTGCATGACGGTTCCGCTTTCGGTCTGCTGATGGCGGCGCATGGTGCGGGAAGCCTGCTGGGCATGGCGTGGTCCGCCGCATCGTCGCGCCGGGGCGGCGCCACTCCCGTGGAGCGCATGCGCATCGGCCGGATGGCGCTGTCCATCGACGCCATTGCCGGCGTCCTGCTGCTGCCGTTGGGCGCCATTACCGCACTGTGGCAAGGCGGCCTGCTGCTGCTCGCCCTGGGCGCCCTGCAAGGTGTGATCAACGTCGTGATCTTTACCTGGATCCAGCGGCGCGTGGCGCCGCACATGATCGGCCGGACCATGAGCATCTTTATGTTCATCCTGTTCGGGCTGGCCCCGTTGTCGTCGGCGGCCACCGGCTGGCTGTTGCAGTACCTGACCCTCGCGCAAATGTTCGCCGGCGGCGGGATCGTGCTCCTGGCCTGCGTTGCGCTGGCGTGGCTCTTCACGCCGATGCGGCGCATTGGCGTGACCGGGTAGAATCAGCACCATGGAAACCAAATGGCTCGAAGACTTTATCTCCCTGGTTGAAACGAACAGTTTCAGCCGCTCGGCGCAGTTGCGCCACGTGACGCAGCCGGCGTTTTCACGGCGCATCCAGTCGCTGGAAAACTGGCTGGGCATGGATTTGATCGACCGCACCTCTTATCCGACGCGCGTGACCCCGGCGGGCCTGGTGTTTTACGAGCAGGCACTGGAAATGCTCAGCCAGATCAACGGCGTGCGCGAACTGCTGCGCGGCAAGAGGGCGGCGGCGCTGAACAGCATCGACCTGGCGGTGCCGCATACGCTGTCGCTTACCTTCGTCCCGAAATGGATCACGCAGCTGGAGGAGGAATTCGCGCCGATCAATTCGCGCCTGATGGCGCTGAACGTGCACGATGCGGTGCTGCAGCTGGTGGAAGGCGGCTGCGACCTGCTGCTTTGCTACCACCATCCGCGCCAGCCGGTGCAGCTCGATCCGGGGCGCTACGACATGCTGGTGCTGGGACGCGAAGCCTTGCGCGCCTATTCGCGCTGCGACAAATCGAGACAGCCGGAATTCGTGCTGCCGGGACGGAAGACGGCGCCGCTGCCCTATCTTTCGTACACCACCAATGCCTACCTGGCGCGCATGGTGGACCTGATCATGGCGGATGCGAAGCAGGCACTGCACTTTGAGACGCACTACGAAACCGATATGGCGGAAGGCTTGAAGATGATGGCGCTGGAGGGGCGCGGGGTGGCCTTCCTGCCTGAGTCGGCGGTGACGCGCGAAGTGAAACAGAAGCTGCTCGCGCCGGCCGACGGCGGACGGGGCGAGTGGGAGATCGAGATGGAAATCCGGCTGTACCGCGAGCGGCCCAGCGCCGCGCGGCCGGGCAAGGCGATTGTGGCCAGGCTGTGGGAGCATCTGGCCGAGCGGCAGAAGCCGGCGTCGGCCAAGCGCAGGGTGCCGGCGTCGGACCGCTGACGAAACCGGTAAACCAGGGTCAGACCCGAGGGTCTGACCCTTGGGTCTGCCCCGCCTTACCGGTTTGTTCGGATGTAGTTTTGCTCCACAAAACAAGGTTATGCAAATTTTGCATAGGCGAATGCGCACTCGGCATTGGCCTCTGCCATTGGGCAGGAATAAGATTCGCCGCGTTACCGAACAACTGAGCGAGTCACATAATGACCAACCACGCCTTGCCTTCCTACCTCAATCCCGACGATCTCGGTCCTTGGGGCCAGTACCTGAAACAAATTGACCGCGTCACCCCTTACCTGGGCAACCTCTCGCGCTGGGTCGAAACCCTGAAGCGTCCCAAGCGCATCCTGACCGTCGACGTGCCTATCGAGCGCGACGACGGCTCGATCGCCCACTACGAAGGCTATCGCGTTCAACACAATATGTCTCGCGGCCCAGGCAAGGGCGGCGTGCGCTTCCACCAGGACGTGACCCTGTCGGAAGTGATGGCGCTTTCGGCATGGATGACGGTGAAAAACGCCGCCGTCAACGTCCCTTACGGTGGCGCGAAAGGTGGTATCCGTGTCGATCCGAAGACCCTGTCCAAAGGTGAACTGCAGCGCCTGACCCGCCGCTACACCAGCGAGATCAGCCTGATCATCGGCCCGACCAAGGATATTCCTGCGCCGGACGTCAACACCAATGAGCAGGTGATGGCATGGATGATGGACTCCTATGCCATGATCGAAGGCAACCTGTCCACCGGCGTGGTGACCGGCAAGCCAATCTCGATGGGCGGCTCGCTGGGCCGTCGCGAAGCAACCGGCCGCGGCGTGTTCGTGACCGGCCGTGAAGCGGCTGCCAAGCGCGGCGTCGCCATCCAGGGCGCCCGCATCGCCATCCAGGGCTTCGGCAACGTGGGCGGCATCGCTGCCAATATGTTCGTCGATGCAGGCGCCAAGATCATCGCCGTGCAGGACCATACCGGCACCGTGGTGCACCAGGGCGGCCTGGACGTGGCCCAGCTGCACAAGCACGTTGCCGAAACCGGCGGCGTCGCCGGCTTCCCTGGCGCCGAAGCGACCCAGGACCGCGATTCCTTCTGGGGCATCGAGTCCGACATCCTGGTTCCGGCAGCACTGGAACAGCAGATCACCGCCAAGAATGCAGCCCAGATCCGTACCAAGATCATCCTGGAAGGCGCCAACGGCCCGACCACTCCGGAAGCGGACGACATCCTGAACGACAAGGACATCCTGATCGTGCCGGACGTGCTGTGCAACGCCGGCGGCGTGACCGTGTCCTACTTCGAGTGGGTGCAGGACTTCTCCTCCTTCTTCTGGAGCGAGGAAGAAATCAACGCACGCCTGACCCGCATCATGCAGGACGCCTTCAACTCGGTATGGGAAGTGGCGCAGGACAAGAAGGTTTCGCTGCGCACCGCAACCTTCATCCTGGCATGCTCGCGCGTGCTGGCTGCCCGCGAAGTCCGTGGCCTGTACCCTTAATCAAATATCAAGCCGGGCGCCCGCGTAGCGCCCTGCACACTGCGCCCGCACCGGCTACACTGGCCTGTGCGGGCGTTTTTCGCAGAACAAAAGGAGAAGCAGCATGAGCAGTCTTGAACAAAAGGCACTGGAATACCACCAAGCCGGCACTCCCGGCAAGCTGGCCATTGCAGTGACCAAGAGCGTAGGCAGCCAGGAAGACCTGGCCCTCGCCTATTCGCCGGGCGTGGCCGCGCCTTGCGTCGAAATCGCGCGCGACCCCGCGCTGGCCTACGAATACACGGCCAAGGGCAACCTGGTGGCAGTCATCACCAACGGCACAGCGGTGCTGGGCCTGGGCAATATCGGCGCGCTGGCCGGCAAGCCTGTCATGGAAGGCAAATCCGTACTGTTCAAGAAGTTCGCGGGCATCGACTCCTTCGACATCGAACTGGACGAAACCGATCCCGACAAGCTGGTCGAGATCATCGCCGCCATGCACCCGACTTTCGGCGGCATCAACCTGGAAGACATCAAGGCACCCGAGTGCTTCTACATCGAGCGCAAGCTGCGCGAACGCTTGAGCATCCCGGTGTTCCACGACGACCAGCACGGCACCGCCATCGTGGTCGGCGCCGGCATGCTGAATGCCGTCGAGATGACAGGGCGCGACATCGCCGAGGTCAAGATCGTCTGCTCCGGCGCCGGCGCGGCAGCCATCGCCTGCCTGGATTTGCTGGTCGATATCGGCGCACGCCGCGAGAACATCTTCGTGTGCGATTCCAAAGGCGTGCTGACCAAGGCCCGCAACCTGAGCGGCGAAAAGGCAGAATGGGCGCAGGACACCAGCGCCACCACCCTGTCGGACGTGATGGAAGGCGCCGACGTCTTCCTCGGCGTGTCGGGTCCCGGCGTGCTGTCGCAGATGGACGTGCAGCGCATGAAGAAGCAACCCATCGTCTTCACCCTGGCCAATCCGGAGCCGGAGCTGCGCCCCGAACTGGTGCGCGAAGTGGCACCGGACGCGATCATCGCGACCGGCCGTTCGGACTACCCGAACCAGATCAACAATGCGCTGTGCTTCCCTTATCTGTTCCGTGCCGCGCTGGACACCGGCGCCACCACCATCAACCAGGAAATGAAGCGCGCCTGCGTCACCGCACTGGCCGGCCTGGCGCGCAGCGACGTCCGTTTCGGCAAGGATTACGTGGTGCCCGGCCTGCTGGACGACCGCCTGCTGCCCACCGTCACGCCGAAGATCGCCCAGGCGGCGATGCGCAGCGGCGTGGCGCGCAAGGAACTGGACATGACGGCCTACTTCGAGCGCCTGGAAGCGCTCGGGAAGAAGCTGATCTAACGGCGTTTTGCCGCGATCCAGTCATCCACAACGCGGTCCAGCACCGTCATCGGCAGCGCGCCATGGCCCAGGATCTCGTTGTGGAATTCCTTGAGGTCGAAGTTGTCGCCCAACTCGCTGCGCGCGCGCTCGCGCAAGCCGAGGATCGACAGCATGCCGACTTTGTAGGCCAATGCCTGGCCGGGAACGACGATGTAGCGCTCCACTTCGGCCGTCACCTCTTGCTCGGCCATGCCGGTGTTCTCCTTCATGTAGGCGATCGCCTCTTCGCGCGACCAGCGCTTGTAATGGATCCCGGTATCGACCACCAGGCGCACGGCGCGCATCATGTCGTCGCGCAGGCGGCCCAGCTGGTCCAGCGGGTCCGGCGTCAAGCCCATTTCGGACGCCAGGCGCTCGGCGTACAGGGCCCAGCCCTCCTGGTAGGCGGAAAAGCCGATCACACGGCGGAAGAACGGCACGCCCCTCATCTCTTGCGCAATCGATACCTGGAAATGGTGGCCCGGCATGACTTCATGGAACACCGTGCTGCGCATGCCGAATTTCGGCACATCCTTCACTGAACGCATATTCGCGTAAAACACGCCCGGGCGGGTACCGTCCATCGCGCCCGGGATGTAATAGGCGCCGGGTGCGGTGGCGGCCGATTCGGCCGGTGCCGGACGCACTTCGATTGCCGCCTTGGGATGGATGCCGAATACGCTGGACAGCTTGTCGTCCGCTTCCTGCATGATGGCGCGGTACTGCGCCAGCATTGCCTTGCGGCCTTCCTCGGTGTCGGGATAGCGGTATTGCGGATCGCGCAGCAATTGCTGCATGCGCTCGCCGACACTGCCTTGTTCCAGCCCGATCTGGCGCAGCAGGCGGTCCATGATGCCGGTGATGCGGTCCACATCGGCCAGCCCCAGTTCATGCACGCGCTGCGGCGTCAGGTCGGTCGAGGTGTGATAGCGCACGCACCAGGCATAGTATTCCTCGCCGTTGGGCAGCGACCAGGCGCCGTCGTTGGCATGGACGCGGCCCTGCAGGCCGACGAAGTGGCGGATCAATTCGGCATAGGCCGGGTAGACGCTGTTCTGGACCGCATCGGCCACGCCCTGCAGCAACTCGGCGCGCACCGTCTCGTTCATTTCCGACAACGGGATCGCATCGAGCTTGGCCTTGAAGCTGGTGTAGAGCATGTTCTCGCGTGCCGGACGGCCTGCAAAGCCGTGCATCTGCAGCAGCACTTTCTCAACCAGGAATTGCGGCGGCAGGATGCCCGCCGCCTCCTGCGCATTCAGGAATTCGATCACCTGCTCGAACTTGCGCGGGAATTTGCGCAGGCGGGCGATATAGTCTTGCGCTTCGCTGCGCGTCGTGACCTGGTGCACGTCCGCCATGAATTCGGGCAGCGCACTTTGCAAGCCATGCATCTGGTTGATGGGGAATTCGTGCAGCTGGAAGCGCTCCCCTTCCAGCAGGTTGCTGAGGTAGTAATGCAGCGTATCGTAGGACAGCTGCGCTTCGCGGCCCAGCTCGTCGCGGTCGTATCGGTCCAGCATGGCCAGGTTGTCGCGCATGTCCTGGAATACTTCGCGTTTGTGCGCCGGCGATTCGTCATCGAGCCGGGAACTCTGGAAGTCCATCCAGGCCGGCAGCACGCGCAGCTTGGACATCATCTCGGGACTCTTCAGCGCCAGCGACGCGAAGGCGCGCATGTAAAACCATTCGAGCTTCAGCGGTTTCGAATACCAGGTCTGCGTCAGCAGCACGGCACCGGCGCACAGCGCAGCCGTCGCGCCGGTCAGCCCCCAGACCGCAATTTTTTTCGCGTTGATCTCCATGCGCGGAATATTACAGTATCATGCCCGCTGCGCCAGCCACCAGCTGGCAGATTTGACAATAGACCGGAGATCCCGAATGACCTTACGCCTGCTGGTAATGGGCGCCGCCATCGCAGCGGCAACCAGTGCCGTTGCCGCCCCGCGCGGCATGACCATCGAAGACCTGGCGAGCATGGACCGCGTCGGCAGCCCCGCGCTGTCGCCGGATGCAAGCCGCGTGGTGTACACCGTGCGCGCCACCAATATGGACAAGAACCGCGGCATCACCCAGCTGTGGATGATCGACCTGAAGGCCGCCAAGCCCGCGCCCGTCCAGCTGACCCAGCACGATGCCAGCAGCAGCCAGCCGCAATGGTCCCCAACCGGCGACGCCGTATACTTCGTGAGCGGCCGTTCCGGTTCGGCGCAGGTATGGCGCTTGCCGATGAACGCCGGCGGCGAAGCGGTGCGCGTCACCGACTACCCGGTGGGCGTGGAAAGCTTCCGCCTGTCGCCCAAGGGCGACCGCCTGGCCATGGCATTCGAAGTCTTCCGCGACTGCGCCGACCTGGCCTGTACCAAGAAACGCCTGGACGACAAGGCGAAGAACAAGGCCACCGGCATGGTGTACAACGAAATGTTCGTGCGCCACTGGGATACCTGGGCCGATGGCCGCCGCAACGTGCTGTATTCAGCGCAAATCGACGCCGCCGGCAAGGCCGGCGCGCCGGTCAGCCTGAGCGGCACGCTCGATGGCGACGTGCATTCCAAGCCCTTCGGCGACAACGCCGACTACCAGTTCAGCCCTGACGGCCAGAAGGTCGTGTTTGCCGCGCGCGTGGCGGGCAAGGCCGAATCCTGGTCGACCAATTTCGACCTGTACGAAGTGCCGGCAGCCGGCGGCGCGGCGCCCCGCAACCTGACCGGCGAAAACCCGGCATGGGACGCCAAGCCCTCCTTCTCCCCCGACGGCAAGACCCTGGCTTACCTGATGATGAAGCGCCCCGGCTTCGAGGCGGACCGCTTCCACATGGTGCTGATGGATGTCGCCACCGGCAGGAAGCGCGTGCTGGCCCAGGATTGGGACCGCTCCATCGCCGACTACAAATGGCGCGAAGACGGCAAGGCCCTGCTGGCCAATGCCGACGACTTCGGCAACCATCGCCTGTTCTCGCTGGATGCCGCATCCGGCAAGGTGACCGCGCTGAGCGGCAAAGGCTATGCCGGCGACTTCGACGTGAAGAAGGATACCGTGGTGGTCGCCCACGCCTCCCTGGGCGGCGCCGCGCAACTGGTCAAATTCAAGACCGAAGGCACCGAACAGAAAGGCGCCCAGCTGACCTGGGCCAATGCCGAACGCCTGAAAGACGTGAAGATGGCGGACTACGAACAGTTCTCCTTCAAGGGCGCGAACGGCGAAACCGTCTACGGCCACGTGATGAAGCCATGGAACTACGAGCCGGGCAAGAAGTATCCGGTCGCCTTCCTGGTGCATGGCGGCCCGCAGGGCAGCTTCGGCAACAGCTGGAGCTACCGCTGGAATCCGCAAGTATATGCCGGCGCGGGCTATGCGGCGGTCTTCATCGATTTCCACGGTTCGACCGGCTACGGCCAGGCCTTCACCGACTCGATCAGCGGCGACTGGGGCGGCAAGCCGCTGGAAGACCTGCAGAAAGGCATGGCGGCGGCGGTAGCCAAGTACGACTTCCTGGACGGCAAGAATGCCTGTGCCCTGGGCGCCTCCTACGGCGGCTTCATGATGAACTGGATCGCCGGCAACTGGAGCGATGGCTTCAAGTGCATCGTCAACCACGACGGCATCTTCGACCAGCGCGGCATGGCTTACGCCACCGAAGAACTGTGGTTCACCGAATGGGAGAATGGCGGCACCTACTACGCCAACCCGCAGAACTACGAAAAGCACAACCCCGTGCACCATGTGGCCAAGTGGAAGACCCCGATGCTGGTGATCCAGGGCGACCTGGACTTCCGTGTCCCGACCACCCAGGCACTGGGCACTTTCGCCGCGCTGCAGCGCCAGGGCATCAAATCCAGGCTGCTGGTGTTCCCGGACGAGAACCACTGGGTCCTGAAACCTGCAAACTCGATCATGTGGCACCACAACGTGATCGGCTGGCTCGATGAGCACTTGAAGAAATAAGCACCTGCAAGCCGCCCGCCCGGGCGGCTTTTTTTTACTTGCCCAACGGCGTTGAACGCAGGGCGACGAACTCCCAGCCGCTGCCCACCGGCCGCAGCAACGTCATGGTGAAGAATTCGCGCACGACGCGCCTGCCCTTCTCCGCATCGGGCACCTCCAGGAACACGGCGGTATCGGCCGCATACAGCTCGCCGATGCGCACGATACGGCGCACTTCCGAGCGATGCGTCATGCCCGGCGGTATTTTGCTGAAGGAATTGGTGAAGTAATCCAGGATCGCGGACTTCCCGGTCAGGAAGGTACCGCCGATGGATGCCGTGGCGGAATCGTTGTAATGCGCGGTCATGGATTTGGCATCGCGCTCGTTCCAGGCCTTGTCCGCCGACCGCGCCACCGCCTGCAGCGATTCGGTCAGCGGGCGGTCCAGCCCTGCCGCATCGACGGCATTGGCGGCGGCCGTTGCCAAGGCCAGGACCAGGGTGGTGAATAGTTGCTTCATTGATATGCTCCGCTTGGTTGTGAGAGAATCACCATCGTGCAGCGCCTCACGCCAGCTTCATAGGGCAATTTCGCCAACCGTCTACCGGATTCGCCAACGCCAATCGCCATGCAGTTCACGAATCGCCAAATGCAGTTCGCCTGGCAAGCTGCCATCGTATTGGCGCTGGGTGTCTTCCTTGCCATGACGGGACCGTTCGGCACCTATGGCGACCTGGCGCCAGTGCCGCGCTATGCGTATTGGGTGGGGCTGTGTTTCTTTGGCTTTGGCGGCATCGTCATGGCCGCGCAGGCCATGCGGGCTTTGCGGCGCACTGCCGGCGCCCTGGCCATCGGCGCCGTGGCGCTGGCGTCATCGCTGCCCACCACTTTTGCCGTCGCCTGGGCCGAGCAATTGCTGCGTCTGGACCATGCCGTGCCGCTGGCTGTGATGCCGCGCGTGTACGGTTCGGTGGCCGCCGTCCAGTTGCTGATGGTCTTGCTGTTGACGCGCATGCGGCTGTCGCTCGAACCCCTGCTTTACGCGCGCCCTGTCCCGGCTGCGCTGCCCGCGCAGCCCGCGCCTGCCGCCGAACCCGCCGCGCCGCCCTCACCGGCCGAGCCGGCGGGATTCCTGGCCCGCGTTGCACCGCAGTTGGACGGCATGCTGCTCGCGCTGCAGGCGGAAGACCATTACCTGCGCGTGATCACCGATGCCGGGTCGGCCCTGGTCCTGATGCGCCTTGCCGACGCGGTGCGCGAGCTGCCGCCGGAGCAAGGCATGCAAGTCCACCGCAGCTGGTGGGTCGGCTACGATGCGGTAAAGTCTATCGAGAAGGGGGCGGGACGCTTCAGCCTTGGCCTGGCCGACGGAACCCAAGTCCCCGTCAGCCGGACCTACCTGGCCGCCGTCCGCGCGGCGACCTGGCCGTCCGCCTGAGGTGCTCACTCAAAAGCGCAAGTGCGGAAGCCATTGAAGATATCGTCACGTTCCGGCAGGTAGAAATTGCGGAACTTGGCCGAGCCAAGCCTGGAAGGCGTGGCAAAAGATGCCCCGCGCAGCACCTGGTGGGTGGTGAACCAGGGCGCGGAATATTCACGGTAGCGGTCGGCCGCGAAACCGGGGTACGGCTCGAAGGGCGACGCCGTCCATTCCCACAGCTGTCCCCAGCGGAAGGCCGGATGCCCGTGCAGCGCCGCATATTCCCATTCGATTTCGGTCGGCAGCCGCCGGTTGGCCCAGGCGCAGTATGCCTGGGCCTCATACAGCGACACGTGGCGCACCGGCTCATGCGCCGACAAGGTCGTCAGCCGCCCGAAGCGCATGGTGCGCCATTGTCCGTTGTCCCGTTGCCAGTAGCGCGGCGCCGAGCGCTCCTGCCGCAGCAGCCATTCGGCGCCGGAATTGCTCCAGAATTCGCGCCGTTCGTAGCCGCCGTCTTCCACGAAATCGGCAAACTGCGCATTCGTCACCAGCGTGGCATCCATGCGGAATGGCGCGACACGGCAGGGATGGGCGAACTTCTCGTTGTCGAACACGAAGCCGCCGGCATCGGCCGCGCTGCCCAGTTGCAGCGTGCCGCCGGGGAAAGCGATGTCGCCCGGCGCGCCGGAGGCGCGTTCGTCATGGGTCAGGTGGGCAGGCGCCTGCAGGCCCAGGGTCTGCAATGTGTACAGGAAGGCTTCACCGTGCATGTCTTCATGGGCCAGCGCCAGGCGGTACGGATACAGCGCTTCGTCGGTGTTCGGTTCGCGCGAAAGCTTGTCCAGGACGCGGTCCAGCACTTCGTGGCAATAGGTCTTCACGCCGCCGGTACTGGGCAGGTCCAGGTTCCAGCGGCTGCGGTGCGGCACCATATTGGAATCGAACCAGTCGTCGCCCTTGCGCAGCAATGAAGCGTACAGTGCGTCGGCCGGGTGGCTGGAAACCGCTTCGCGCAGCACAAACCATTCGGCGAACCAGGCTGTGTGGCCCAGTTCCCATAACGGCGGATTGACGATACGCATGTACGGCACGCGCGCCGCCACATCCATGCCGGCGGCGGCAAAACAATCGAAAAGGCTCAGCGTATAATTGCGCGCAGCCTGCAGGGCGTCGGCGAGTTGCTGCGTGCGGGCGGTCCGGAACGAGGCGTGGATGGCGTTCATATTTCGATTGTAGCGATATTTGAGCTAATAAAGTGAACAAGCGGACAATCTGCATCGTCAGCCCGGCGCTGGCAGCGGCCAACAACGGCAATTGGCAAACGGCACGCCGCTGGGCGCAATTCCTGGGCGGGCGGTTCGAGGTCGGCATCGCCTACGACTGGCCCGCCGCGCCAGATGCGCCCGATGCACCTGCGACGCCCCCCGCGCCGGCCGTCCACGCCACCGCCGCTGCGCCGGACGGGGCGCCGAGGCGCGCCGCCAACGCGCCGGACCTGCTGATCGCGCTGCACGCGCGGCGTTCGGCGGCACCGCTGGCGCGCTTTTGCGCCGCCCACCCCGCGCGCCCTGCCATCCTGGTCCTGACAGGAACCGACTTGTACCGCGACATCCGCACCGATGCCGACGCCCAAGCCTCGTTGGAACGCGCCACCGCCCTGGTCCTGCTGCAGCCCGCCGGCCTGGCCGAGCTGCCGCCGCACCTGCACGCCAAAGCCCACGTCATCTTCCAGTCCGCGCCCGCCCTGCCGCAAGCACAGCGGGGCGCAGCGTCCAGCCACCACGACATCCTCATGGTCGGCCACCTGCGCGAAGAAAAAGACCCGCGCACCTTCATGGAGGCCGCCTCCCGCGTGACCGCTGCCAGCGCCCGCCTGCTCCACATCGGCGGCGCGCTCGACCCCGCGCTTGGCGAAGCCGCTGTCGCGACCGAGGCCAAAGCCGCCGGCCGCTACCAATGGCTGGGCGCCCTCCCCCACGACGAAACGCGCCAGCGCCTGCGCCAAGTGCACGCCATGGCCATCTGCTCGCGCATGGAAGGCGGCGCCAACGTCATCATCGAAGCGGTGACCAGCGGCGTGCCGGTTCTGGCCAGCGACATCAGCGGCAACCGCGGCATGCTGGGCGACGATTACCTGGGCTATTTCACGCTGGGCGACGCACCAGCCCTGGCCCGCCTGATCGACCAAAGCATCCATGACGCGGCATGGTACGCGCAGCTGCGAGCGCAATGCGCCGCACGCGCCAAACTCTTCGCCCCCGAGGCCGAGCGGGCAGCCCTGCTCGACTTGGTGGATAATCTGCTCCATACGAACCAATCGAGCCCAACATGAGCACTGAACCAATCAAACTGACCTCCTTCTCCCACGGCGGCGGCTGCGGCTGCAAGATCGCCCCCGGCGTGCTGTCCGAGATCCTGAAGAACACCAACGGCTTCCCGGTGCCGAAGGAACTAATGGTGGGCATCGAGACCGCCGACGATGCCGCCGTCTATAAACTGAACGACGAGCAGGCGCTGATCGCCACCACCGACTTCTTCATGCCCATTGTCGACGACCCGTTCGACTTTGGCCGCATCGCCGCCACCAATGCCATTTCCGACGTGTATGCCATGGGCGGTACCCCGATCATGGCGCTGGCCCTGGTCGGCATGCCGGTCAACAAATTGCCGCTCGACGTGATCGGCAAGATCATCAAAGGCGGCGAATCGATCTGCAACGAAGCGGGCATTCCGATCGCCGGCGGCCATACCATCGACTCGGTCGAGCCGATTTACGGCCTGGTGGTGCTCGGCCTGGTGCACCCGTCCAAAGTCAAACGCAATGCCGATGCCAAGGCCGGCGACGTGCTGGTGCTGGGCAAACCGCTGGGCGTGGGCGTGCTGTCCGCCGCATTGAAGAAAGGCGTGCTGGGCGACGATGGCTACCGCGCCATGATCGAGAACACCACCAAATTGAACAAGCCGGGCAAGGCGTTGTCCGAGCTGCCGGGTGTGCACGCCCTGACCGACGTCACCGGCTTCGGCCTGTTGGGCCACCTGCTGGAACTGGCGCGCGGCGCCAAGCTGACGGCCAAGCTGAATATGTCGCAGATCCCGCTGCTGCCGGGCGTGGAGAAGCTGGCGCACGATGGCTTCTTCACCGGCGCCTCCGGCCGCAACTGGGACGCCTACGGCAAGGACGTGCTGCTGTCGCCCAACATCACGCAGCCGCAACATACCCTGCTGACCGACCCGCAAACCTCCGGCGGCCTGCTGGTCTCCTGCGATCCGTCCAGCGTGGAAGAAGTCCTGGCCCTGTTCCGCAGCCATGGCTTCGAACACGCCGCCGTCATCGGCGAAATGGCCGCCGGCGAGCCGCGCGTCCAGGTCGCCGCCTGAAGCCATGCTGACCCGGCTCGCACTGTTTGAAGGGCTCCTCGAACAGCACGCGCCGGCGATCGGCAAGGACGTGGCCGCGTACCGCAACCACTGTTACCGTGTGGTGAACTTCGCGCATGCGCTGGCCGGCGGCGATCCGGACCAGCTCGACAAGCTGGCCATCGCCGCCGCCTTCCACGATATCGGCATCTGGACGCACGGCACTTTCGACTACCTGCCGCCCTCCGAACAGCAAGCCCGCGCCTGGCTCGCCAGGCATGGGCACCCCGAATGGGCCGACGAAATCGCGGCCATGATCGCCGAACACCATAAGATCACGGCCTGCGCGCCGCACCGCACCGCGCTGGTGGAAGCATTCCGCCAGGCCGACTGGATCGACGTCAGCGCCGGCCTGCTGCGCCACGGCCTGCCGCGCAGCTTTATCCGTGAGGTGCAGGCGGCTTTTCCCGATGCGGGCTTCCACCTGCGGCTGCTCCAGCTCAGCCTGCGGCGCGCCTTGCGCCATCCGCTCAGCCCACTGCCGATGATGCGCTGGTAAGCGTTACTTCAGGAAGCGGAAGGTCGGTTCGATGTTTTTCGCGTGGAGGAATTTGACGATGTCCTCCAGCGTCGCATCCTTCAGCAGCAAGCCTTGCGGCGCCGCCGCAGCCAGCGACGGCGGCTGTGGCGCCGCGCCGGCGATGGTGCGCAGCTGTGCCAACGCCTGCGCGAACTGCGCCGGGGCGATGCTTTCCAGCCCTTCCAGCAAGGCCAGTTGCCCCGCTTCCGGAGGCTGCATTTCCAGCCCTTCGTCGCCGGCAAACGACGCGCCCATGCCGGGATGGATAAAGGCCGCCCATCTGCCCCTGGCGCCGTCGAGACGCGGCGGCAGATCCGGCTGAGCGCCAGCGGCGGCAACAGAGGCTGCCGCCCCCTGTTCCGGGCAGTAGGCAGCGCACAACAGCCCAATGAATTCCTGCGCCTGCGCCACCGGCACCGCCTGCGCCAGCGACAGCCACAAGCCATAGCCAGCGCCGCCCGAAATGCTGACAGCCGGCGCCGGCAAGCCAAGCTCCCCCTGCACAGCATTTGCCACTGTGCACAGGCGCTCCCAATGCCCTGCTTCGCCGTCCTGCGGCAAGCGCCGGAAAGACAGGCAGATCGCGCGCGTCATGCCGGGCGCTTCGCCAGCACTGCCGTATAGCCGCTTCAATTCAGTAGTCAGTCTTTGCATGGCGCTCATTGTAATCGTGCGCGCACCGGGGTCTGGTGCAGGATCACACGGCTATAGGTTTCCTGGACGCCGGCGCGGTCGCGCAGCGCGTCGATCAGGCTCAGCAAATGCGCCTGGTCGCGGCAGGCTACGCGCAGCAGGCCGTCGTAATTGCCCGTCAAGAGCGCCACTTCCAGCACGCCCGGAATCGTCTTCACGATTTCCTCGAATTCGTGGGTGTTCATGCCCGCCTTCAGCTTGATGTCGATATAGGCTTGCAGGTGCAAGCCCACGGCGGCGTGCTCGACCCGCGCCTCGAAACCGAGGATGGCCCCTTCGGCCACCAGGCGGCGCACACGGTCGGCCACCGTGTTGGCGCTGAGGCTGACGCGCTCGCCCAGATCCTTAAAACTTATCCTCGCATCATCACGCAAAAGTTCGATTATTTCTCGATCAATCTTATCCATGTTCGATTTTTTCTCGACGATTACCGCATTTTAACACCGAAAAGTGCGAAAACGTCGCCATGGGAGTCCGCGATTTTTTCTTGACAAGGGTAAATCCAGTGCCTTACATTGGCCGACATGACCTCGCATCTGCACATTTCTGCACACCTGCCAGGCGCCCTACACCTAGGGGCGCTACTACTGGCACGCGCCTGAATTTCCCCTTGCTGTACCCCGCGTCGGCTGCCTTTGCGCCACGCCCCGGTTTCCCAAAAATCCGACAATCTGAAAAACACAGGAGTATCACCATGATGTTGAAGAACCCTGCCGCGAAATATCGCCCCTACCCGACCATCGGCTTGACCGACCGCAGCTGGCCGAATGCCGTCATCACCAAGCCGCCGATCTGGATGAGCACCGACCTGCGCGACGGCAACCAGGCGCTGATCGAGCCGATGAGCGTGGAAAAGAAGCTGAAGTTCTTCGACCTGTTGATCCAGGTGGGCTTGAAGGAAATCGAAGTAGGCTTCCCTTCCGCCTCGCAGACCGACTTCGACTTCGTGCGCAAGCTGATCGAGGAAAACCGTATTCCCGACGACGTGACCATCATCGTGCTGACCCAGGCGCGCGAAGAACTGATCCGCCGCACGGTGGAATCCTGCATTGGCGCCAAGCGCGCCATCGTGCACATGTATAACTCCACCGCACCGGTGTTCCGCAAGGTGGTGTTCGGCGCCAGCCGCGAGGAAATCACCAATATCGCCACCAGCGGCACCAGGCTGGTGAAGGAATTGCTGGCCCAGCATCCGGAAACCGACTGGACTTACGAATACACCCCGGAATCGTTCTCCACCACCGAGCTCGATTTTGCCAAGCATATCGTCGACGCCGTCTCCGCCATCTGGCAGCCGACCCCGGACAAGAAGATGATCGTCAACCTGCCGGCCACCGTCGAATGCTCGACGCCGAACGTGTACGCCGACCAGATCGAATGGATGTCGCGCAAGCTGGAGCGCCGCGATTCCATCATCATCTCGGTCCACCCGCATAACGACCGCGGCACCGGCATCGCCGCCGCCGAGCTGGCCGTGATGGCCGGCGCCGAGCGCGTCGAAGGCTGCCTGTTCGGCAACGGCGAACGCACCGGCAACGTCGACCTGGTGACCCTGGCACTGAACCTGTACACCCAGGGCGTGCATCCGGGGCTGGACTTCTCCGACATCGACGCCGTACGCAAGGTGGTCGAAGAATGCAACCAGTTGCCGGTGCACCCGCGCCATCCCTATGTCGGCGACCTGGTGTTCACCGCCTTCTCCGGCTCGCACCAGGACGCTATCAAGAAGGGCTTTGCCAAGCAGCAGGAAGGCGCGCCATGGGAAATCCCTTACCTGCCGATCGACCCGCAGGACGTGGGCCGCAGCTACGACGCCGTGATCCGCGTCAACAGCCAGTCCGGCAAGGGCGGCATGGCTTACCTGCTGGAGCAGGATTACGGTCTCGAACTGCCGCGCCGCCTGCAGATCGAATTCAGCCGCGCCGTGCAGAAAGTAGCCGACCAGACCGGTCTGGAAATCACGTCCGAAGGCATCTACCAGATCTTCGAGCATGAATACCTGAGCCAATCCACGCCTTACGCCTACGTCTCGCACAAGATGGTGGAGGACAGCTCCAGCGACGAGCCGGTGCAGATCGATATCGGCCTGTTGCACAACAAGGCGCCGCTGTCGCTGCAAGGCGGCGGCAACGGTCCGATCGACGCCTTCGTCGATGCGCTGGGCCTGGACGTGACCCTGATGGACTACCACGAACATGCCATCGGCCACGGCGCCAACGCCAAGGCGGCCTGCTACGTCGAGCTGCGCCTCGATGGCGGCGCCACCCTGTTTGGTGCGGGCGTCGACAGCAATATCGTCACCGCCTCGTTCAAGGCCGTGCTGAGTGCCATCAACCGCCAGATCGCGGCTAAGGCGGGCGCAACAACTAGCATCGCGCAAGCCGAGGCTTAACGCGCTTTTCATTCGCGGGCTGGTGTGGCGCCAGCCCCAATTTGTTTCCTGCCGGCGATTACCTATACTGGTAAAACGATTTCCAACCGCCGGAAGGAGCAGCGATGCGCTTTGCCAACATGAAGATCGGAACCCGCCTGGGCTTGTGTTTCGCGATTGTCTTCGCTTTGATGACAATGCTGATCGCGGTTGGCAGTCAGCGGCTGTCCGATATCGACAGCCTCAGTTCCACCATCATCGACAAGGATTGGGTCAAGGCCGATGCCGCGACCACCGTTGCCGCCACCACGCGCGCCAATGCCGCGCTGGTGCTGCAATTGTTGCTGGACACCGACGCCACCCACGCGGCCGAATTGCGCAAACAGGTTGAGGCCAACAAGACCACCATCAGCAACGCGCTGGCAACGCTCGACAAACTGGTTTACCGCCCCGCCGGGCGCGAACTGCTGGCGCAAGTCGTCAACGAGCGCGCCGCCTATGTGCAATCGTTCTCCGCCGTGCTCAAGCTGCTGGCCGACGGCCAGCGCGAACAGGCCACGCAGCGGGCCATGACGGAGACCATGCCGCGCCTGGCCAGACTGCAGTCGGCGGTGGAAAAACTGGCGGACCTGCAGGACAGCATCGTCGTCGCCAACGGCAGCGAAATCAAACAGCACATCAGTTCAGCCCAGGCCATGATGCTGGTACTGGGCCTGGCCGCCCTGGTGGTTGGGGTGGTCTGCGCGCTGTGGGTGACGCGCTCCATCACGCGGCCGATCAATTACGCGCTGCAGGTGGCGCGCGCCGTCGCCGCCGGCGACCTGACCAGCCAGATCAGGGCCAACACCCAGGATGAAGCGGGCCAGCTGCTGCATGCCTTGCGCGACATGAACGATGCGCTGTCGCAGATCGTCGGCCAGGTGCGCAACGGTACCGTATCGATCGCATCGGCTTCCAGCCAGATCGCCACCGGCAATATGGACTTGTCGGCGCGCACCGAGAGCCAGGCCTCGGCACTGGAAGAAACCGCATCGTCGATGGAAGAACTGACGTCGACCGTCAAGGCCAACGCCGACAACGCGCGCGAAGCCAACCATCTGGCCGGCTCGGCCTCCAGTGTGGCCCAGCGCGGCGGTGAAGTGGTGTCGCAAGTGGTTTCCACCATGGGCTCGATCAATGACTCGTCGCGCAGGGTGGTGGACATCATCGCCGTCATCGACGGCATCGCATTCCAGACCAATATCCTCGCCCTCAATGCCGCTGTCGAAGCGGCGCGCGCCGGCGACCAGGGCCGCGGCTTCGCCGTGGTCGCCAGCGAAGTGCGCAACCTCGCCGCCCGCTCGTCCGCCGCCGCCAGGGAAATCAAGGAATTGATTTCCAGCTCGGTCGAACAGGTCGACGCCGGCGCCAGGCTGGTGGCGCAGGCCGGCGCCACCATGGATGAAGTGGTGGCGTCGGTCAAACGCGTCACCGACATCGTCGCCGACATCTCGATCGCCACGCGCGAGCAGACCGAGGGCATCGAACAGATCAACACGGCCATCATGCAGATGGACCAGACCACGCAGCAGAACGCCGCGCTGGTCGAAGAGGCAGCCGCCGCAGCTGCCGCGATGAGCGACCAGGCCAGCGAACTGGAGCGCCTGGTGGCGCGCTTCCGCTTGCCGGACGAGCAGGCCGCAGCGTTGCCACATCATGTGCAGCAGCGGATCGAGCGGGCGGCACGCCCTCGCCTTGCGGCGTAGATGTCCGGTTGCCAGAGCTGACCCCGGCTATTATTTTGCAAGGCGGATGCCGGTGAACTGCCAGCGCGCGCTGGCGGGGAAGAAGTTGCGGTAGCTGGCGCGGGAATGGCCCTGCGGCGTGGCGAGGCTGGAGCCGCGCAGCACGTATTGGTTGACCATGAACTTGCCGTTGTATTCGCCGATTGCCCCTTGCGCGGGACGGAAGCCGGGATAGGGGGCATAACTGCTGCTGGTCCATTGCCAGCAGTGGCCGAACATTTGCGCCAGCGCGCCCTCGCCTGCCGCGTGCTCCCATTCGGCTTCCGTCGGCAGGCGGGCACCGGCCCAGTGGGCATAGGCGTCCGCTTCGAACAGGGAAATGTGGGCCACCGGCGCGTCCGGATCGAGCGCCTGCTGGCCGTGCAGCGTAAAGGCGCTCCAGCCCGTGCCGCCGTCGGGGCGCCGCCAGTACAGCGGCGCACCCACTTCCTGCGCGCGCACCCAATCCCATCCTTCGGCCAGCCAGAGTGTGGGATCGCGGTAGCCTCCCGCCTCGATGAAGGCGAAGTATTCGGCATTGGTCACCAGCCGCGTGGAGAGCTCGAACGGCGCCAGGTAGACCTTGTGGCGCGGCAGTTCGTTGTCAAAGCAAAAGCCGTCGCCGCAATGGCCGATCTCGTGCACGCCGCCGCTGAACGGCTGCCACGCCTGCGGTATGGCGGGCGCGCTGGCGGCAACGGGCGGCAGGTAGGCGGGCAGCATCGGGTTTTGCGCCAGCAAGTGTTTGATGTCGGTAAGGATCAGCTCCTGGTGCTGCTGTTCGTGCTGCAAGCCAAGCGTCAATAGCGCGGCCAGCGCCGGCTCGGTGCCGGCAAGCCGCGTCGCCAGCGCCGCGATGCGCGCATCGACATTGCTGCGGTAGGCGCGCACTTCCGCCATCGAAGGCCGCGTCAGCAAGCCGCGCTGGGGCCGCGGGTGCTTGTCGCCCACGCCGTTGTAGTAAGAGTTGAACAGTACCCGGAAGGCCGGATGGAAAGGTTGGAAGTCCCGTTCGAAACGCTCCAGGATAAAGGTTTCGAAGAACCAGGTGGTATGCGCCAGATGCCATTTGACCGGGCTGGCATCGGGCATCGACTGCGCAGCGCTATCCTCGTCGGACAGCGGCGCAGCCAGCGCCATGGTTGCCGCGCGCACTTGCGCGTAGCGTTCGATCCAGAGGTTGGCGTCACGCATCGCTGGCGGCGGCGTGCATGACTGCAAACCAGTGGGCATCGTCGGTCCAGACGCCGTCGACACGGAAGCCGGCTTCGTACAGCAGCGCGCGGAAACCCTGCACCGTGTACTTGTAGCTGTTCTCGGTGTGGATGCGTTCGCCTTGCGCGAAACTGCGCTCGCCGCCGCGCCAGCACACCGTCAGCGGGCACCGCGCTTCGAGGTGCATCTCGATCCGGCTTTCCGCATCGTTGAAGAAGGCGACGTGGCGCCATTGGGCCGGGTCGAAGTCGGCGCCGGCCAGGTGGTTCAGGCGGCGCAGCAAGTTCAGGTTGAAGGCGGCGGTAACGCCGATCGCATCGTCATAGGCCGCATCCAGTACCGAAGCGTCTTTGATCAGGTCGACCCCGATCAGCAAGCCGCCGTCCGCGCCCACGTTGTCGCGTACCTGGCGCAGGAAGGCGATCGCCTCGTGCGGCATGAAATTGCCGATCGAGGAGCCGGGATAGAAAAACTGCCGGCGCGGCAGCGGCACCGAAGCCGGCAGCGACAGCGGCTGCGACAAGTCCATCACCAGCGGGGTGACGTCGATGGCGGGAAAGCGCTGGCGCAGCTGGGTTGCCGCCTGCTGCAGGAAGTCGCCGGCAATATCGACCGGCACATATTGGCGCGGCTGCAGCAAGGGGAACAGGCTGGCGGCCTTGGCGCAATTGCCCGCCCCCAGGTCGATCAAGGTGGCGCCGGGGCCGATACGCGCCGCCATGTCGGCGCCGAAGCGGGAAAAAATGCCGGCTTCCGTGCGGGTCGGATAATACTCGGGCAATTCGCAGATCGCTTCGAACAGGTGCGATCCCAGGCTGTCGTAAAAATATTTCGGCGCGGTACTGGCCTGCGGCGCCAGCAAGCCGGCGCTGATCTCGGCAATCGCAGCGGGGTCGCCATGGGCGGTATTGGCCGCGGTTCTGTGTGCCTGACGGGTCGAGGCGCTGCTTGTTTCCGGCGCGATCAGGTGGATCGCAGCCGTGCGGGACAAAGTCATGGCTCAGGCTCCTGGGACATTTTTGCTATCATAGCTGAATATCCAAGACCAGGTACCGTGCCCTCCTTGAGGAGTGCGGCTCGTCATCATCGTAAAAATAGGAATGTTCATGTCTGTGTTCTCCCTCCGCACCATTCAATCGGCCCTGTTTGCAGCCGGTGTGCTCTTCGCCGCTGCCGGCGCCCAAGCCCAGCAAGTCCTGCGTGTTTCCGCCATCCCCGATGAGGCGCCAACGGAACTGCAGCGCAAATTCAAGCCGCTTGGCGAATACCTGGAGAAGAAATTGGCCATGAAGGTGGAGTTCACCCCGGTGACCGATTACGCCGCCTCGGTGGAAGGCTTGGTGCAGGGCAAGCTGGACATGGTCTGGTTCGGCGGTTTCACCTTCGTGCAGGCCAACCACATGAGCAAGGGCAAGGTGGTGCCGCTGGTGCAGCGCGTGGAAGATGAGAAATTCCGCTCCGTCTTCGTCACCACCAGCAAGTCGATCCATTCGCTGGCCGACCTGAAAGGCAAGACGCTGAGCTTCGGCTCCGAATCGTCGACCTCGGGCCACCTCATGCCGCGCACCTTCCTGCTGGCGGCAAAGATCGATCCGGACACCGACCTGAAACGAATTTCCTTCTCCGGCGCGCATGACGCCACCGTCGCGGCCGTCGCCGGCGGCAAGGTCGATGCCGGTGCGCTGAATATCTCGGTGTGGGAAAAGCTGAATGAACAGAAAAAGGTCGACCCAGCCGCAGTGCGCGTGTTCTACACCACCCCGCCGTACTACGACTACAACTGGACTGTCCGTGCCGACATGCCGGATGCGCTGAAGAAGAAGATCACCGACGCATTCCTGGCGCTGGACAGTTCCAGGCCGGAGGACAAGGCGATCCTTGACCTGCAGAAAGCGTCGAAGTTCATCCCGACCAAGGCTGCCAACTACGCCGGAATCGAAGCGGCAGCGAAGAACGCCGGCCTGCTGAAATAATCGATGTCTTCTGCCTGGTACCAATTGCAAGGCCTCTCGGTCCGCCACGCTGGCGGCTCGCGCAGCCTTGCGCTGCAAGACATTTCGCTGAACTTCGAGCCTGGCGAGCAGGTCGCGCTGATCGGCCCCTCGGGCGCCGGCAAGACCACCCTGCTTTCCACCCTGGCCTGCGCGCACAGACCCGATGGCGGCAACTTCCGGGCGTTCGGCACCGACCCGTGGCAGCTCACCGATGCCGGCCGCCACGCCATGCGCGCACGCCTGTTCCTGGCGCCGCAAACGCCGCCGCTGCCGCCGCGCCAGCGCGTGGTGACGACGGTGCTGGCGGCGCGCTTGCCGCAGTGGAGCTTGCGGCAAGCCCTGTTCTCGTTGTTCAAGCCGGCCGATCCGGAAGCGGCATTTCGTGCGCTGTCGCGTTTCAACCTCGGCGACAAGCTGTATGCGCGGGTGGACCGCCTGTCCGGCGGCGAGCGCCAGCGCTGCGGCCTGGCGCGCCTGCTGCTGTCGTCGGCGCAGGCGCTGCTGGTCGATGAGCCGCTGTCCGCGCTGGATCCGGCGCTGTCGCAGCTGACCCTTGCCACCCTGCTGCAGGAAGCCCGCGAGCGCAAAGCGCTGCTGGTGTGCAGCCTGCACCAGGTCGACCTGGCGCTGGCCCATTTCCCGCGCATCGTCGCGCTGAAGAATGGCCGCGTCGTCTTCGACCTGCCGCGTGCCCAAGTGACCCAGGCCATGATCGATGAGCTCTACCTGGGCGAACTGCCGCCGGCCAACTCGCCGCAGCCCGACCAGCTGGCCGCCAAACTGGCGATCGGCGCTTGCCTGTAAGCGATGCAGAACGTGCATAACGTACCCGCCGTTCCCTTCCCGCCCCACCATCCTGATCCCGCCTGGCGCCAGAGGGTGGCGGTGCTGGCGACCGGCCTGGTGCTGCTATGGCCCCTGGTGGTGGCGACGGAATTCTATCCCTGGACCCTGCTCGACCTGCAAAGCCTGCAAGCGAGCTGGCGCTTCCTGTCGGATTTCCTGCACCCGGCGCACGACGCCGAGTTCCTGGCCATGGTGGCGCACGACGCCTGGAAGACCGTGGCGATCGCGACCTGCGGCCTGAGCCTGGCGCTGCTGGGCGCCATCCCGGCCACGCTGCTGGTCACGGAACGGTTGTCCGTGTCGCGCCTTGGCACCGGCCGCATTGCGCCCTTCCCGCGCCTGCTGCGGCAACTGGTGCGTTGGCTGCTGGTGCTGCTGCGCAGCGTGCCGGAACTGGTGTGGGCGTTGCTGTTCGTGCGCATTTTCAGCCTGGGGCCGACGGCCGGCGTGCTGGCCATCGCATTGACTTATGCCGGCATGCTGGGCAAGGTGTATGCCGAAATCCTGGAATCGACCGACCACCACGCCAGCGACGTGCTGCTGCAAAACGGCAGCGGGCGCCTGGCGGCACTGCTGTATGGCGCCTTGCCGGAAGCGGCCTCGGAACTGGTGTCCTATACCGTGTACCGTTGGGAGTGCGCGATCCGCGGTTCGGTGGTGATGGGCTTCGTCGGCGCCGGGGGCCTGGGCCAGCGCATGGATGAATCGACCAAGATGCTGGCCGGCGGCGAAGTGGCCACCATGCTGATCGCGTTCGTGCTGCTGGTGGCCGCCGCCGACCTGGTATCGAAGTACTTGCGCCGGAGGCTCGGATGAACCGCATGCCCCCACCGCCGCCGCGCAACTGGTCCGGCTGGCTGTTCGGCGCCGCGCTGGCGGCACTGGTGCTGGCCAGCTTTGCCACGCTGTCGCTGAAACTGGGCGACTTGTTCAGCATTGACGCCATGCGTAGCACGGGCGGTTTCCTGGCCGGCTTCGCGCCGCCGGAAATGGCGGGCGGCTTCCTGCGCAAGACCGGCCGGGCGGCCGTCGAGACCCTGGCCATGTCGGCGCTGGGTACCGTGCTGGCCGTGGCGGGCGGACTGCTGCTGGCCATCCCGGGCGCGGGCCGTTTCGGCAGGGCGCCGCGCGCCATGGTGCGCGGCATGCTCAACGTGCTGCGCTCGATACCGGAACTGGTGTGGGCTTCCATCCTGCTGGTGGCGGCCGGCCTGGGTCCGTTCGCCGGCACCATGGCCCTGGCCGCGCATACCGCCGGGGTGCTGGGGCGCCTGTTCGCCGACGCGCTGGAGAACGCACCGCCGCTGCCGGAGCATAGCTTGCGCGTCAACGGCGCAGCGCCGATGGCGGCCTTCTTTTATGCGACGCTGCCGCAGACCCTGCCGCAAATGCTGTCTTACACCCTGTACCGGTGGGAAAACAATATCCGCGCCGCCGCGGTGCTGGGCGTGGTGGGCGCCGGCGGTCTGGGCCAGATGCTCAAATACCACCTGTCCCTGTTCCAGATGGAGCGCGCGGCAACCGTGATCCTGGCGATGCTGCTGCTGGTGGCGCTGGTCGACGCCCTCAGCTTCGCCTTGCGCCGTGCGCTGACCCGGTGACCCCATGCTGCAATTACGCGAACTGAGCAAAAGCTATTCCAAGGAACGCCGGGTGCTGGACCGGCTCAGCTGGACGTTCGCGCCGGGCGAATTCGTGGCCATCATGGGCGACTCGGGCGTCGGCAAATCGACCTTGCTGAACCTGATCGCCGGCCTCGACCAGCCCGACCCCAGCGAGGCACCGGCCATCATCGTCGACGGCACCGCCCTGGCGGCGCTCGACGACGATGCTGCGACCCGTTTGCGCCGGGCCCGCATGGGCTTCATCTTCCAGGCATTTCACGTCTTGCCCCACCTCACCTTGCAGCAGAACGTGGCCCTGCCCTTGCTGCTGAATGGCTTGCCGCAAGGCCCCGAACTGGCCATGCTGGAGGCGGTCGGCCTGGGCGGGCGCGGCCATGATTACCCCCATCAACTTTCCGGCGGTGAAATGCAAAGGGTGGCCATCGCCCGCGCCCTGGTGCACCGCCCGGCCCTGGTGCTGGCGGACGAGCCGACCGGCAATCTCGATCCCGACACAGCCAATTCCGTATTGAAACTGTTGCGCCAGGAAATCAAATCCAGCGGAGCAAGCGCCATCATGGTGACGCATTCGCCCGCCGCTGCGGCGCGGGCCGACAAAATACTCCGCCTCACCAAAAATGGCCTCCAGGAAGCAACACCCGTCAACCCTGCCGCGCAATAAAACCCATTATTTTTCTCACAAATTCTTGGATTTTTTTATAACCGGAGTATTATTTAATTAACTTGCTTGGTTATTAAGACAACATGCAGGCCTGCTTTTTCTATCCACGTAGTGAACAACGTAAAGGAGGAGCAAAATGAGCGTCAGGCAGAAGAAACTGGAATTGATCGAAGCAATGAATCGGGCGCGCGCCCTGGAACCCTCCAGCTTCGTGCCCAATAAACTGCTGGACACGCTGATCGAGAAGATGCACCTTAAGAATGACGCGGAGCTTTGCAGGGTACTGGAAGTGCAGCCTCCCATCATCAGCAAAATCCGTCACCGCAAGCTGGCAGTCGGGGCCACCATCCTGCTGCGTATGCATGAGAAATCGGAGCTCTCCATCCGTGAGCTCAAAGAACTATCGAATGCCTCGGTACACTGAGATTTGATGCCTGGCGCCGGCATCGCATTCACCGGCGCCCTTCCTTCCACTCCCCCCGTCACACGCCGTAATGGCGCGCATAACGCCCGTCCAGGTTGGACAGCGGCATCATCACGAACAGGTCAGCGCTTTCGAAATCAGGATCCCAGGCCGGGGCGCCGCAAATCCAGGCACCCGAGCGCAGGTAGCCTTTGAGCAGGGCCGGCACCTGCGCGGCGCGGGCCGCTTCCACCTTCTCCACCGGGAATGGCAGGTGCGGGGTGACGCGGTATTCGGCCGGCGCGAGGTGCTTCTGGCGCAGTTGCTGGTACACGGCGACCGCGTTATGGCCGCCATCGGCCAGGCTGATGCTGGCGCAGCCGATCAGGTATTCGCACTGGTGGCGGCGCATGTACTCGGCCAGGCCGGACCACAGCAGCATGATCACGCTGCCGCCGCGGTAATCGGGGTGGATGCAGGCACGGCCCGCTTCCACGATGCGGCTGCGCAGGTGCTTCAGGCGGCCCAGGTCGAATTCGTTTTCGGAATAATGGCGGCCCAGCTTGCGGGCGCCGGCGGGGTTCAGCAGGCGGTAGGTGCCGACCACTTTCAGCGTCGCGCTGTCGCGCACGATCAGGTGGTCGCAGACCGCGTCGAATTCGTCGCAATCCAAGCCGTCCGCGCTGGCCAGGGCGCTCAGGCCCTGGTTTTCGATGAAGACCTTATAGCGCAGGCGCTGGACTTCGCGCACCTCTTCCGGGGTGGTCGCCATGCTCAATACCAGGCGCGGGCTGGCGGCACGCTGTTCGGCGCTAGCAATCGTGGTTTGCATGCTTCGTCCTTTCTTGTAGTGACGAAGCCAGTTTGCTGCCCTATTGCTGCATGAACATGACAGTTAGATGTCAGGCGCGTGACATCAGGTCTTCTTCGGGCGGCCAGTCTTCAGCTGCGGCAGGGAGGCCAGCACTTCCTTCAGCGTCGCCATGTCGAGGCGGCTGATCAGGGCGACGCCGATGCGCAACAGTTCGGACTTCTTGACCTCAATGCCGTTCTTCAGGCAAGCCTTCTTGACCTGGCCCAGCACCGCGTACTCGGTTTCCGGCATGGTGAAGCTGTCGCGCACCAGTTTTTCCTTGTGCGGCTTGACTGGCTTTTCCGCCTTGGGCGCCTTGGCCGGCTTCGCGGCCGGGGCAGGTGCAGCGGCTGGCTTGACAGCGGCACGCTTGGCCGCAGGCTTGGCCGCAGGCTTGGCCGCAGGCTTGGCCGCAGGCTTGGCTGCCGGGGACTTGGCGGCTGCCTTCGGTGCGGCGGCCTTCGCCGTCGCCACCTTGGCGCCCGCCGGCGTGGCGGCAGACTTTGCCGGCGCCGGCTTGGCGGCTGCCGCAGGCTTGGCGGCTGCCGCAGGCTTGGCGGCTGCCGCAGGCTTGGCGGCTGCGCGTTTGGCGGCCGGCTTGGCGGCGGCGGTCTTGGTCTTCGTTGCGTTCATGGACACTCCATTGCTAAATAATATAAACAGTATATACGATTCTTACGCAACTGTGCGAACGCTGAAATCCACCCCAACCTCGTCCCAGAACTCCTGCTCCTTCTCCATCCAGTAAGCCAGGGTCGGATGGCTGCTGACGCAATCGCGCTTCAATTCCAGCTCGATGCGGTTCTTCATGCGCAGCCGCACCGCACGCTCGTCGACTTCGATCCGGCAATGCATGAACAGGATCGCCAGGCGCAGCGCCACCACCGCCTTGGCGAAATCGCCGTCCGACAGATACTCGCTCACCTTGCGCAAGTTGCCTTTCTGCGCCAGGATCAGTCGCCCCATCAGCTTCTGTTCGCGCGTGGTAAAGCCCGGCATGTCGGCGTTTTCCACCATATAGGCCGCATGCTTGTGGTAGCCGGTTTGCGACACCACCAGCCCCACCTCGTGCAGCTGGCCACTCCAGGACAGGTGGCGCGCCAGCGCGTCGCCGGCCGGTTTCATCTGCGCGAACAACAGGCCGGCGGCTTCCGCCACCTGCGCGCCGCGCGCAGCATCGATGTGGAAGCGGGCCAGGAAATCGCCCACCGACTGCTCGCGGCGGTCGCGGCGGGTGGAGCGCAGCAGCAGGTCCCACATCACCCCCATGCGCAGGCCGGCGTCGATCGGTTCCAGCTTTTCGATGCCCAGCTCCTGCACCACGCCGATCAGGATCGCCAGGCCGCCGATCACGGTGCTGGCGCGGTCCGGCCGCAAGCCCGGCATGTCGATTTTCGACACCTGGCCGAACTCGATGAAACGCTTGCGCACCGCGTTCAGGGCCGCCAGTGTGATGCCCTCGCCCAGCTTGTTCTTTTCGATGATCTCGCCGATGGCGCGGATGGTGCCGGAAGAACCGTAGGCACGCTTCCAGTATTCGGGATGGTAGGGCGGCGCCCCATCCTCGAAATGGCTGCGCGCCGACAGTACCGCCGCTTCGAACGAGCGGGCATCAACCCGGCCGCCGACGAAGAAGGACAGGCTTTGCTTGACGCTGCCCACGCTGAACGATTCCACGCGTTCGATATCGAGCCCACGGCCCAGTATCAGCTCGGTCGAGCCGCCGCCGATGTCCACCACCAGGCGCCGTTCGTTAGGCTGGCCGAGCGCGTTGGCCACGCCCATATAGATCAGGCGCCCTTCCTCCTCGCCCGAAATGATTTCGATCGGATAGCCGATGGCCTGCTCCAGCTGGGGCAGGAAATCGGCGGCATTGCGCGCCTGGCGCAGGATGGCGGTGGCGACCACGCGCACGCCGTCGAACTGGTAGGCCGCCAGCGCAACGCGGAAATTCTTCAGGCAAAGCAGCGCGCGCTGCAAAGCTTCGTCGGTGAGATTGCCGGCGGCATCCAGGCCGGCGGCCAGGCGGATCGGCTCGCGCATGCTGTTCAGCACGCGGATCCTGTCCCCATCGTACTGGCCGATGGAGAGCCGAAAACTGTTGGAACCCAGGTCCACTGCGGCGTACATCGAGGAATCCATTTATACCGTTTATAACGAAAATGGTAACACAGTACGCCGCCAGTGTTACGCTGTCATGACAAGCTCTCCATGGACATGGGTTCGGGCGGCTGCGCCACCTGGTTCTCGCCGCGCACCTTGGCCGCCTGCAGCGCCTCGTCGGCACGCTTGAACAGGCTGACCGTGCTGTCGTCGGCACGGATGGTGGTCACGCCCATGCTGGCCGTCAGCTTGATGACCGCACGTTCGGTCTTGACCGGCATGGCTTCGATGGCGCGGCGGATGCGCTCGGCCACCATCAGCGCATCCTCCAGCGAGGTGCGCGGCAGCTGGATGGCGAATTCGGCGCCGCCCAGGCGGCCCATCAGGTCGGAGTCGCGCAATTGCTTCTTGCACGTTTCCACCATGGTTTTCAGGGCCGCGTCGCCGGCGGCGTGGCCGTAGCTGTCGTTGACGCGCTTGAACTGGTCCAGCGCCACGATGATCATCGACGTCGGCTGGCCGGGACGGCGCGCCAGCGCCATCCACGGCGCCAGCGCTTGGTAGAAGCCGCGCCGGTTCGGCACGTCGGTCAGCGGATCGACCACCTCCAGGCGCGCCAGCTCGGCCTGCAGTTTTTCGCGCGACAGCAGCAGGTAGCCGAAGGCATTGGTCAGCATCATCAGGTAGAAGCCGCCGAAGCCGAACAATTGCATCAGGTTCGGGCTGACCCAGGACAGGCCGTCCGGGAAGGCCGCCGTCAGCAAGCCGCGGCCGGCCACCATCAGCGACAGCAGCAGCAT
Source organism: uncultured Oxalobacteraceae bacterium (assembly GCA_965650885.1). Taxonomy (GTDB): domain Bacteria; phylum Pseudomonadota; class Gammaproteobacteria; order Burkholderiales; family Burkholderiaceae_D; genus Rugamonas. The sequence goes on along the minus strand of CBFGQI010000002.1, from coordinate 57,019 downwards.
GGCCACCACCAGGAAACGGCGCAGCATGCTGCCGCCGCGCCAGGCGCGCGCCAGGGCGAGCACCCCCGCCAGGAAGAAGAAGCCGACGAACAGGGAGCCGGCGGCAAGGCGCAAGGCCGGGCCGGCATCGAGCACATGGAAGGCCAGCAGCGTGCCGGCAGCGAGCGACAGCGCGGGGTAAAGGATGCGGCGCCAGCGCGTGCGGCCATACGCCTCCCACAGGGCGCCGGCGTCCAGCGCCAGGCCGGCCAGCAGCACGGTGTTGGCCACCGGACCGGCCAGCAGCTCCGGCACCACGCCGCGGAAATACAGCAGGAACCAGGCCACGGCCTGGCATTGCTTGGCGATGGCCCAGGTGGACAGGGTCAGCGACTTCTTGCTCTCGTACTCGAAGAAAAACAGCGCTGCGCACAAACTGAGGTTGCCCAGCGCCAGGGCGAGAACCAGGGTCTTGATATCCATTGCTTAGCGGCGCGTGCCGCGCTCAGACTTCGTGTTCGACGTTGGTGCTGCCATCACCGATCTTGCTGGCCCAGGCCTTGGAAAAGAATTCCTTTTCATCCTCGGTGGGGGTATCGTGCCAGAAGACAATCAAGGTCCCCTTGTGGTCATGCAGCTGGCTGACCTTTTCGATGAATTGCTGCTTGCCGGCATGGTCGGCCAGGGCGGCCACATAACCATACACGCGGGTCAGGCGCTCGATGCGGTCCGGTTCCGTGAAGCTGTTGGTCGCGGTAATGGTTGGATGGTCTAAGAACATATATCGTCTCCAAGCTGCCTATGTTGGCAATGTACCTATAAAAGTTGCCGATGTAAACGCAGCTGCGCGCCACAGTGCTGTCCATCCGTTACACTGGGCAGACATCGGAGCCCGGCAGCTTATCAGAACATCACGGTTCGTAACAAGTTGACAAAAATGACTTCCATCCCCGACCACCGCCCTCTGGTGCGCCACCGGCGCGGCAGGCTGTCGCTGGAATTCACGCCCGGCGAAGTCCAGAGCCAGATGGACCCGGCCGATCCGGATGCGCTGGTGCTGGCCTATGCGCGCGCCATGATGTGCTTCGTCCTGTTCAAGCCCAGGCCAGAGCATATCGTGATGGTGGGACTGGGCGGCGGCTCGCTGGCCAAGTTCTGCTACCGCTACCTGCCCGGCAGCCGCATTACCGTGCTGGAGTTGCGCGCCGACGTGATTGCGCTGCGCGAGCGCTTCGCCATTCCGCCCGACAACGAACGCTTCCGCGTCATCCACTGCGACGCGTCGCGCTATATGAAGGAATTGAAGGATAGCGCCGACGTGCTGCTGGTCGATGGGTTCGACGCCAATGGCTTGCCCAGCGCCCTGGCCAGCGAGCATTTCTACGCCGATTGCCGGCGCGCGCTGCGTCCCGACGGCGTGCTGGCAGCCAACGTCTTCAGCTACGATCCCGCATACCGCAGCGTGCTGGTGCGCCTGGCCAATGCCTTCCACGACCGCACCTGCCAATTCACCGGCATCGCCGGCAACAACCATATCCTGTTCGCGGTCCGTCCGGGCCGCATGCCGGGCGCCCCGGCCAGCGCCATGCAGCGCCGGGTGGCCGCCTGGGGCAGCCCGACGCCGGGACTGGGCTTCGGCCTGGCCAACCGTTTGTTGGCAATTTACACCGTTGCGCGCCTGCGCAAGGGCCTTTTATGAGGAATTTAACAATTATTGCCCTAAGGCTAGGAGATTTATGACAAACTACATTTTTTAAATAAGGGACGCTATGGCAGGTCGGCGCAGCAGACTATCGCACTACGGTGCAGCCGCATTGACGCTGGGCGCAGGCCTGGCGGCCACCGCCATCCTGTTCGTTTCCGTCAGCGCCCTCGAATTCAGCAAGATGGAGCTGAGCTTCCAGCAGCGCGCCAACACGCGCGTGGCCGCCATCGAACGCGGGCTGGACGACGCCGTCGAAGTGCTGAATGTGATCAATGAATTGTTCCGCACCGTGCAGCCGGTCAGCCGCGAACAATTCCATACCTTCACCGCGCCGCTGCTGCAGCGCTACCCCTTCATCCAGGCCTTCAACTACCACCGCGTGCTGCCGCATGCCGAGCGCGCCGCCTACGAGGCGTCCATGCAGGCGCGTTTTCCCGGCTTCCACATCGTCGAGCTGGCGCCGGGCGGCGGCACCGTCACGGCCCCCGAACGCGCTTATTACAATATCGTCGAATACCTGGAGCCGATGAAGGGCAACGAGCCGGCGCTGGGCTTGAATTCCGGCCGTAACGTGCAGGTACGGGCCGCCATCAACCGCATCCTGCACAATGGCCGCCCGGCGGCGACCGAGCAGTTGCAGCTGGCGCAGGACCCCTCGCAGCGCAACAGCTTCATCATGATCATGCCGGTCTACCGGCCCGGCATGCCCACCGGCACCCGTGACGAGCGCCATCTCGCCTGGATGGGCGACACCGCCGCCGTGATCCGCACGCCGCACCTGGTGCACACCATCCTGCAGCAGCATGGCTTGCTGGAGGACCAAAGCCTCGGCTTGAGCGTGTACGCCGGCGACCCGGCCGACCGCGCCAGCCTGGCCTATCGCCGCGGACCGGTGCCGGTGGACAAGAAGGAACACTGGCTGCACCGCTGGCTGGACTTCGACTACCACGGCAGCGAAATGCGCAGCTTCGACGTGCTGGGGCGCACCTGGCATATCCGCAGCGACGACTTGCCGCGCCCCTTCCTGGCCGACCATCTGGGCTCGCTCGGCACCCTGCTGGGCGGCCTGCTGTTCAGCGCCCTGGCGGCGGCCTTCGTCCACACCCTGGTGCAGCGCTCGCGCCGCGTGCAATTGCTGGTCGACGTCCGCACCGCCGACCTGCAGCGCTCCAACCAGCGCCTGGCGGAAGACGTGGCTTCGCGCAAGCGCACCGAACGCGCGCTGCAGGAGTCCGAGCACCGCTTCCGCCGCCTGCTGGCCTTGTCCTCCGACTGGTACTGGGAACAGGATGCGCAGTTCCGCTTCACCCATATCACGGGCGGCTTCTTCGAGAAAGGCCATGTGGCGAAGGAAAACTTCCTGGGCCGCACACGCTGGGAATGCACGCCGGAGCTGTATTCGACCATCGCCGGCCGCGAACATGTCAACAAGGTGCAGGCGCGCCTGCCCTTCTCCAACTTCGAGTACGCCATCGTCGGCGCCGATGGCTTGACGCGCTGGTTCAATACCAGCGGCGAACCGGTCTACGATGCCCAGGGCGAATTCAAGGGCTACCGCGGCACCGGCAGCGAAATCACCGAGCGCAAGGAAGCGGAGCAGCGCATCCAGCACATCGCCCACCACGACGTGCTGACCGGCTTGCCGAACCGCGTCCTGCTGCAGGACCGCCTGCAGCAGGCCATCGCCTACGCCAACCGCAGCGGCTTACCGATGTGGGTGATGCTGATCGACCTGGACCGCTTCAAGTTCGTCAACGACAGCCTGGGCCACAAGGCCGGCGACCAGTTGCTGCAGACAGTGGCGGCGCGCCTGCAAACCAGCGTGCGCGAAAGCGATACCGTGGCCCGCTTGTCGGGCGACGAATTCGTCGCCATCCTGAGCCAGTATCCGGACGAACAGCTGTCGCCCGCCATCATCGAGCGCGTGATGAAGGCGCTGGCGCAGCCGGTGCTGCTGGAAGGGAAGGAATTCTTTGTCACCTGCTCGATCGGCGTCGCCGTCTACGATGCCGACGGCACGCCGGCGCAGCACTTGATCGAACATGCCGACATCGCCATGTACTCGGCCAAGAAGCTGGGCCGCAATACCTTCCAGTTCTACCAGCCCGAAATGAACGACGAGGCGCAGGAACGCTTGCGCATCGAAAGCGCATTGCGCAATGCACTCGAACGCGACGAATTCGTGCTGCACTACCAGCCGCAGGTCGACCTGGACTCGGGCGCCATCGTCGGCATGGAAGCGCTGCTGCGCTGGCAGCATCCCGAGCTGGGCATGGTGCCGCCGGCGCGCTTCATCGGCCTGGCCGAGGAGACCGGCCTGATCGTGCCGATCGGCGCCTGGGTGCTGCGTACCGCCTGCCAGCAGGCGCGCGTGCTGCATGACGCCGGCTTCCCCGGCTTGCGCATGGCGGTCAACCTGTCGGCCCGCCAGTTCGCCCAGCCCGAGCTGGTGTCGAGCATCGCCGCCGTGCTGGCCGAAACCGGCCTGCCGCCGGCTTCCCTGGAACTGGAATTGACGGAAAGCCTGTTCATGCATGATGTGGCGCAAGGCGTGCACCTGCTGCATGAACTGAAGTCGCTGGGCGTGGCGCTGTCGATCGACGATTTCGGGACCGGCTATTCCAGCCTGTCCTACCTGCGCAACTTCCCGATCGACGTGCTGAAGATCGACCGCTCCTTCGTCAACGACATCGCCACCGATGCCGACGATGCGGCCATCGTGGTGTCGGTGATCGCGCTGGCCCATAACCTGGAGTTGCGCGTGATCGCGGAAGGGGTAGAATCTGAAGAGCAACTGGAGTTCCTGCGGCGCCATGGCTGCGATGAAATCCAGGGTTACTATTTCAGCCGTCCTGTGGAAGCAGCTGCGCTGCGCCAGATGTTGCAGGAGGGCAAGCAACTGAAGAGCGCCGCCCCGCGCCGGCTGCGCGCCTGAGGAGAGCGAGATGAACAGCGTCGACCTGCACCGCCAGCAAGTGCGTAGCGACCACCGCACGCGCGACATCGTCAACCAGGCCATTGCCGCCCTGCCCGAAGTGGGCTTGCGGCGCGCCGCCGAATTCCTGGCGGCGATGGGCGTGCCCCATCCGGTCGCGCTCAGGACGCTGGTCTATCCTGCCCAGCGCCGCCCCGTCCATTAACCCTCCTTAAGCCTGTTGCGCTCCGGCCGCCACCTGCTGGCGCGCCGCCTTGCGCAGCTTGGCTTTTTCCCAGCGCGCGATCTGCTCCGGCGTCTGCGGCACCAGCGGCGGTACCGGCTGCGGCTTGCGGTCCTTGTTCACCGCCACCATCGTGAAATAGCAGCTGTTCGCATGGCGCACCAGACGCTGCTGGATATTCTCCGCCACCACGCGGATCCCCACTTCCATCGAGCTGGTGCCGGTGTAATTGACCGAGGCCAGGAACGTCACCAGCTCGCCGACGTGGATTGGCTGCAGGAACATCACCTGGTCCACCGACAGCGTCACCACATAGCTGCCCGAGTAGCGGCTGGCGCAGGCATAGGCCACGCCGTCCAGCAGTTTGAGGATGGCGCCGCCGTGCACGTTGCCGGAAAAGTTGGCCATATCGGGTGTCATCAAAACGGTCATCGTCAGCTCATGCGCCGACCAGTGCATCGTGTTTTCCATCGCCATTCCAAGTGTTTGCAATGGCTCTATGCTAACCCAAGCCTTTGCTATATGCTTCCTGCCAACTTCTTTCATGGAAAGGACACCCAATGAAGTTGAAACTCCTGGCAGCGCTGCTGGCCTACACGGCCGCCGCCTATGCCCAGGCCGCATTGACGGCCGACCAGGTCAAGACCTTCACGCTGAACAACGGCATGAAGTTCATCGTGCTGGAAAGCAGCGCCATCCCGAATGCGAACATGTACACCTTCTGGAAGGTCGGCTCGCGCAACGAAGCGCCGGGCACCACCGGCTTGTCGCACTTCTTCGAGCACATGATGTTCAACGGCTCAAAGAACTATGGCCCGAAAATGTTCGACCGCACGATGGAAGCCAATGGCGGCGCCAATAACGCCTACACCAACAGCGACGTCACCGTGTACCAGGACTGGTTCCCGGCCGCTTCATTGGAAACCGTGTTCAAGCTGGAAGGCGACCGCATCGCCCACCTGTCGATCGATCCCAAGATGGTGGAGAGCGAACGCGGCGTAGTGCTGTCCGAGCGCAGCACCGGCCTGGAAAATTCCAACGTGCGCATGCTGATGCAGGACTTGAACAGCGTGGCTTACGTGGCCCACCCCTACTCCATTCCCACCATCGGCTGGGAATCCGATATCAAGGCGTGGACCCAGCAGGATCTGCAGAATTACTTCCGCACCTATTACGCGCCGAACAACGCGGTCTCGGTGGTCGTCGGCGACGTCAAGTTCGAACAGGTGAAGCGGCTGGCCACCAAATATTTCGGCGCCATTCCGAAGCGCGCAGCGCCGCCGGCCGTGCGCACCGTGGAGCCGGAACAGAAAGGCGAGCGCCGCCTGTTCGTCGCCAAGCCATCCGCCACGGCGGCCAACCTGATGGTGGCGTACAAGGTGCCGGAAGGCGGCTCCGCCGAGAACTATGCGCTCGACGTGCTGCAATCGCTGCTCACGGACGGCAAGACGTCGCGGCTGTACAAGGCCCTGGTGGAGACGCAGTTGGCCACCAGCGTCGGCTCCTACAATACCGACGGCTTCGACCCCGGCCTGCTGTACCTGTTCAGCGTGGCCGCGGCAGGCGTGGCGCCGGACAAACTGGAAAAGGCCATGATCGAAGCGATCGACAAGGTGGCCAAGGATGGCGTGGCCGAAGAAGAGTTGCAGAAGGTGAAAAATGCCAAGCTGCTTGGCATTTACCGCGCGCAGGAAACCATCAACGGCAAGGCGCAAATGCTGGGCAATTACGAAGTCTTCCACGGTGATTACAAGAAGGCTTTCGACGCCCCTGCCGCCTACGAGAAGCTGACCACCGCCGACATCCAGGCGGTGGCCGCCAAGTACTTGAAGAAGTCGCAGCGCACCGTCGGCGTGCTGGCCGCGAAGGAGGACTGATCGAATGAAGAAACTGTTGACTATTACCCTGGCCGGCGCTGCCATGGCTGGCGCAGGCGCCGCCCACGCCGCAGAATTCAAGCTGCCGGCCTTCGAAACCGCCAGGCTGCCCAACGGTTTGACCGTGTACCTGATGGAACGCCACGACGTGCCGCTGGTGGCGGTACGCGCCGTGGTGAAGGCCGGCGCCGTCAACGACGGCACGCAAGCCGGGCTGGCCAACCTGACCGGCGATGGCGTGCTGCTCGGCTCCGCCAAACACAGCAAGGCCGAGATCGACCAGGCCTTCGACTTCCGCGGCGCGGTGCTGACCGGCGGCGGCAGCGTCGAGCAATCGACTGTCGCGGCGAATTTCGCGCGCAAGGATACCGACGTGCTGCTGCCTTTGTTCGCGGAACTGGTGCAGCAGCCAAGCTTCGATGCGGCCGAACTGGACAAGCTGCGCAGCCGCAAGGTCAACGGCTTGAAACAGGCCAAGGAAAGTCCGCGCCAGGTGGTCGGCACCTATTACCGTGCCATGCTGTTCGGGAATGCGGCTTACGCCAACCCGCCATCGGGCACGGTCAACAGCCTGTCGGCACTGAAGCAGGAAGACGTGAAAGCCTTCCATCAGCGCTACTTCCGGCCGGATAACGCGGCCCTCATCGTGGTGGGCGACTTCGACCCCGCCGCCATGCGCAAGCAGGTGGAAACCTTGTTCGGCCAATGGAAAGCCGAAGGCCCGGCGCCGCAGCGTGCCGATTACGGCAAGGTGCATGCCGACAAGCCGCGCGTCTGGGTGGTGAACAAGTCCGATGCGATCGAGACCACCTTCCTGATCGGCGGCGCGGGCATTGCGCGCAACGATCCGGACTATGTGCCGCTGCAGGTTCTGAACACCGTGTTGGGCGGACGCTTCACCTCCTGGCTGAACGATGAATTGCGCGTGAATTCGGGCCTGACCTACGGCGCCAACTCGAGTTTCACCACGCTGGCGCAGAGCGGCACCTTCGCGATTTCCAGCTTCACCGCGCTGCCGAAGACTGAGGCGGCGCTGGACCTGGCGCTCAAGACTTACGACCGGCTGTGGAGCAAGGGCATCGACAAGGCCACGCTGGATTCAGCCAAGGCGTACGTGAAGGGACAATTCCCGCCACGCTTCGAGACCAGCGAACAACTGGCTTCCCTGCTGGGCGACATGTACGCGAACGATGTGGGACGCAGCCAGATCGACAGCTTCATGAAGGATGTCGACAGCTTGACACCGCAACGCGCGAAGCAGTTGGTGGACAAGCATTTCCCGCGCAGGAATCTGCAGATGGTGCTGGTGGGGAAAGCGTCGGAGATCGGCAAGATCGCCGCAAAATACGGCGAGGTGACCACGCTGGAGATCACCGCCGACGGCTTCCAGCCCGCACAGTGATGCGCAAACCCGCAATCCGCTAACCCTGCACACCGGTGTCAGACCCTGGGGGTCTGACACCACCCTACCGGTTTACCGGTTTCAAAGCCCCTGCGCCTCAATATCCGCCAGCGATTCGCGCCCCTTGTCGGTGATGGCAAAGCCGCCCTCCACCGCAACGATGTGCGACTTCTTCCCCAGGAACAAGGCCACATCCGGCTCGATCGGCGCCCCGCTCTGCTCCACCAGCCCCTTCAGCGCCAGCACGCAGCGGCGCAGGAACAAGCGCTCCTTGCCCGCCTCGGTCAGGATAATGCGCCCGGTCCGCTCAAACTTGATCAGCTTGATGCCCGACAGGCGCTTGCTGTTGCGGCCAACGCAAGCACTTGGCTTGCCGTGGATCCCACGCGCAATCTCCAGCAGTGCATTGAATTCGTCGGTGCTCAGTTTTTCGTTTTTCATTGCTTATTTTCCATGATGGGCGCAGTGCAACCCGTCATGGTACGCGCCCGAGCCGGACGCGGCAAGCTTACTTGAGCACGCGCAGCGCCAGCCACACCAGCGCTATCCCTGCCACGGCACCTGCACACATCAGCGCGAGCGCGCGACGGCGATGCAGGTCAATACGGCGTCCAAGATAGATTTTGTTGTGCAGGGAATTGCCCATGGCGGCCTCCGACGGGAAAAACGTTTGTCGATGACCTATTATAGAAAACTGATAGTGACGTCCATGTGACAGCGAACACAAATACCAACAAATATTCCGTTCACACAACACGTATTACCTATCAGCAAGCAAGCGACAAGCCGCAGGCGGCGCTGGTAGCATCGGCCAGGAAGGAGGGTCCAGCATGGAACAGCCAGCTCAATCGCAGCCCGAAAAGGGCGGCCATTACATTGAAGAAGCCGACATCGGCAGCGGGGAAAAGACCCCGGGCGAACGCGAGACCGAAGAACAGATCCGCAAGATTCCGCCCCTGCCCGAGCAAGGGGTCAAGCCTGCATCGGCGGGGGTTTCGGTACCGGCTCCTCGATAGGCGGCTCGCTCGGCAGTGGCTGGTCCTCCGGCGGCGGATCTTTTTCCGGCTGGGGTGGCGGCGTTTCGGGGTCAGGCGTGATATGCGCCTCAAATGGATATCGCATCGCATTTCTCCTCGACAAACATTGCTTGTTTAGCAGATCGGGCGCGTTCGCCATTTATCAAGGGCGGGCTTGGGCAAGAATTTCCTGCAATTGGTCGATACTGACCGGCTTGACCAGATGGTGGTGGAAGCCGGCCTCGAACGCGCGCTCGCGGTCTTTCTGCTGGCCCCAACCCGTGACCGCCACCATGACCGTGTGGCGCAAGGCCGGCAAACGCTGCAAGGCGCGCGCCAAATCATAGCCATTCAACTCCGGCAAGCCGATATCGAGGAAGGCAACGTCCGGGGCGAAGGTTTCCGCCGCCGCCAGCGCTTGTTGGCCGTCGTGCGCGATGTGGACTTGGTGGCCCATCGAGCGCAGCAAGGCGCCGATGCCATTGACAAAGTCGACGTTGTCATCGGCGAGCAGGATCCGGTGCAAGCGCTTGGCGGCCGACACCGGTGCCGGCTGCTCCGCCGCGGCGCTGGCCTCCGCGAGGATGGGCAGCGTGACGGTGAAGGTACTGCCCTGCCCAGTGCCGGCGCTCTCGGCACGGATGCGACCGCCGTGCAGTTCCACCAGCCTGCGCGCCAGCGACAAGCCAACGCCCAGGCCGGCGCTGCTGCGCTCGAGCGACGAATCGGCCTGGATGAACATCTCAAAAATGTCGTCCAACAAGGGCGCCGGGATGCCGATGCCATTGTCGCGCACGCGCAGCGCCAGTTGGCCCGCGCCCGCTTCGGCTTCCAGCGTAATGGTGCCGCCGCGTGCCGTATATTTGGCGGCGTTGTGCAACAGGTTGGAAACCACTTGCGCCAGCCGCGCGGCATCGCCGGCCAGGTACACCGCCTGCGGCGGCAGTTGCACATGCAGCGTATGGCCTTGCGCCGCGATGAAGGGCCCCGCCAATTCCAGCGCGTCGTCCACCACGTCCTGCAGCCGCAGCTGTTCGCGGCGGATGGTGAGCTTGCCGGTATTGATGCGCGACACGTCGAGCAAATCGTCCACCAGGCGCACCATCTGCTTCAGTTGGCGTTCCATGATGGCGCGCGCGCGGTCGCACGCCACCGGATCGCTGGCATTGATGCGCATGATGTCCAGGCCGGTGCGGATCGGCGCCAGCGGATTGCGCAATTCGTGCGCGAGCGTGGCCAGGAATTCATCCTTGCGGCGATCGGCCAGCAGCAGCGCGCGCTCGGCGCCCTGGCGCACCGTCATTTCGTGCTCCAGCGTGCGGTTGGCCTCCTGCAGGGCATTGGCGCGGCGGGCAATCTCCGCCAGCATGTCGTTGAAGGCATCGACCAGGGTGCCGATCTCGCCGCTGGCCTTTTCCTCCACCCGCAGCGAAAAGTCGCGCCGCGTCATCACGGCCCGCGCCACATCGGTGACCGCCAGCAAGGGGCGCGTCATCGTTTGCTGCAGCCGGTGCGCGACCAGGGCCGCCAGCAGCAGGCTGCCCACCATCACCCCCAACAGGATCAGGGCATAGCTTTGCACCCGGTCCAGCAAGCGGTAGGACGCGCTCAGGTACACCGTACCGATGCGTTCGCCTGCCTCGACGATCGGATGGTTCACCACCATGCGTCCCCCTTCGATCGCATAGCCCAGCGGCCCAGGGCGTTGCGGCAGGGCCGGCAATTCGGAAGGCAGGTGGAGATACGATGCGAACAGGGCGCCATTGGCGGTATAGATGGCCCCGGCCTGGATTTGCGGCCGCACCCGCAGCAAGCCCAGGTTCTGCTGCGCCGCGCGCGGATCGTTGAAGGAGATGGCCGGGGCCGACGCGGCGGCTACCAGGTCGGCCTGCGTGGTCAAATCATCGACCCAGCCCTGCTGGAAGCTGTTCAAGTCGTAGACCAGCATCGACACGGTGGTCGCCACCAGGGCCACAAAAGTCGTCGCCAGCGCCGTCAGGATCAGTTTGATGCGAACTGACCCTGACGCCGGCGCGATCATCACTGTCCGCCTTTCTGTACCTGGTAAGCCACCGACAGCAAGCGTGAACTGAGGCGCACGTTGCTGCGTTCGGCCGCCGGCAGCGACACTTCGAAGCGCACGCGCTCGTCGATCAAGCGGAAATTGATGACGCTACCACCGTGCAAGCCATCCTCCAGCTCGGTGACCGTCACCGTGCCATTCTTTTCGGCCGCGCGCAGCAGCGGACCGGGCTGGGCCACGCGGGCGCCGACGAACAGCAGATGCAGACCTTCCAGCGCGTCGCCCTCGGCCAATTTGCGCACGCTGATGCCGCGGTTGCCGACATTGCGCCCGATCGCAAGCTGCGCCAGTTCGCCGGCAACGTCATCGGCCCCCAGCACGCCCACCACCAGGGTTGGCCCCGGATCGACGGGAAACTCCACGTAACCCAGGAATTTATAGAGAAACGCCGCCTTGACGCTGCGTTCCAGCGTTGGCGCGGTACCGCCCGGCTGCGAGCCGACCGCCAGGCAGCTGAAGGCGAACAGCGCCAGCGCCAGGGCCAACAGGCGGTTCCTCCAGCCAGCGGCCGTCCAGGGCGGGTTGGCACATGTCGTCAGGCTTGCGCTTACCATCATTGGCTCAGGGTCGGTGTCGGGACGGAGAGAGCCCATGATACGACGGAACGGGCGGCTTAGGCAGTGTGCTGTTGTGTGGATCGACAAGATTGAGCTCTTGCAAAATTGCAAAAAGCCCAAATCTGGCTGCCATGCCACCACACCAGGAGTAGCCATGTTTCCCAAACCACCGCGCCCCGAACCGCCACGCAAGGCGGTGGCGATGCAAGTCGTCCAGCAGCGTGTGAGCGGCGCCGTGGACACGACCGTCATCGTCGCCCCCGCCCCAGCGCCGGTCGAGCCGGCAACACCGCCTGGAACGCCGCCAGCCAAGTCCGCACCGGCAGGCGGCCTTGCTCAAGGCCGCGGCATCCAGCCGATATAGCCGGCGTGCAGGCTCTGGATGTAGAGCCGGTCCGGCGTTTCCAGCACCGCCGTGGTTTCCGGGTAGGCGCCGGAAGGATCCTGCAAGTCGGCCAGCACTTTGCCGTCCTCGCTGAAGGCAAACACGTGGCCGTAGGCTTTCGGCACCGGCCACAGGGCGCGCGGCAGGCGCAGCGTCAGCTTGCGCAGGAAAGGCTTGCCGGCCAGCTTGTCGATGGTCGGGTTGCGCGGCTTGACCAGCCCGACCCAGATCTTGCCATCGCGGCCGCGCATCAGGTTGTCGGGATAGCCCGGCAGGTTGTCGAACAGGATTTGGCGCCGGCCGCTGGCAATGTCGATTTTCCAGATGCGGTAGCGGCCGGTTTCATTGACGAACAGCGTGCGGCCATCGGCCGAGATGGCGATGCCGTTGGCGAACGACAGGCCGCTGGCCAGGATGCGGGTCTTGCCGCTGGCCGGATCGTAGGCCAGCACGCGGCCAGTGGCGGACTGCTCGAGGATATCGAGCACGCTGGCTTCGAAGGTGCCGCCCCACTGGGCCGGGGCGAAGCGGGTCGAGGCGTCGGTAAAGTAGATGATGCCGTCGGGCGCCACCACGATGCCGTTGGCGTAGCGGATCGGGTCGCCCGGCGCCACTTGCGCGGTCAGTCCGGTCGGCTTGCCATCCGGCGCGATCGCCAGCAAGCCCTTCATCGCATCGGCCGCGATCAGGCGTCCTTGCGCATCGAAATCGAAACCAAGCACGCGGCCGCCCGTGCTGGCGAACACTTCGGCCCCGCTGCCGTCAGCCGCCATGCGCAGGATCTTGCCGCTGGTGACGGCCGCATACAGTTTCCCGTCCGGCCCCATGGCCAGGTGCTCGGGGCCATGCTCGCTGCCGATGCCGATTTTCTGCAGGCCTGCCAGCCTGGTATTCGGTGCATGCGCGCCCACATAGCCTGGCGCCGCCTGTGGCGACCACGGCACCGGCTCGGCCGGCACCGGCCACAAAAACAGGTAAGCCAAGGCAGCCGCCAGTGTCAGCCCTGCGCCCGCCGCAATCTTATGCCCCTTCGAACTTTCCAAAACCGCTCTCCCGCATTCAAGACAGGCGATATTTTTAACGAATTATTAATTTTCGTCGAGCAGTTTCGCGGGGCGGCGCTCACGGCAGCCTCGTGACGCGCAGCGCCATGTAGGGGCGGCCCGGCAGGGCGATACTGCGGCCGTCCTTGTCGGCAAAGCTGTAGTTGTCCCGCTTGCGGATCTCGAATACGCCCTCCACCGGCGTCACCGTCATGTTCCAGGTGTCGATCACTTCGGCCTTGAATTTCATGCCGTCGGCCAGGCCCGGTTTGGCGAGTACGAACGGCCAGCCGGCAGGTGCCTGGCGGCCGAAATAGCCCAGGTAGTATTGGGCATGCTTGCCGGCGAACGGATGTTCCTGCCATTTGTCGATCGGCTCCAGGCCCTCGGGCGGACTTTCGGACAGGATCTTGCGGAAAAACGCCAGCCGCGCCGGGCTCTCGCCGCGCAGCGTGCCGCCCTTGCCCAGCCAGCTCATGTCGTCCGGATCCTTGAAAATTTCGCTGTGGCCGACGTAGGTGCCAGCGATGGCGCCCATCCAGAACCGCAGCACCATCTCCTGCGCCGACAATCGGCCCCAGCGGCGCTCGATATTGCCCTCGTACTTCACCTCGTCGTACACCACAGGCTTGGAATACACGTCGCGGAACAGCACGGCGCGTTCGAAGTCTTCGGCAATGGCACCGCTTTGCACGCTGACGTGGGTGACCCACGGCTTGCTGTGGTTATACAGGACCATCGCATTGTGGATCGAACGCAAATGGCGGTAAGGGTCACGTGCCTGCACGATCTCGAAATAGCGGTCCCACTCCGGCATCGTCTTCCTGGTCAGGTAATCGAATTCGTTCGCCATCGACCACCAGACGTTGCGGTAGGCGGCCAGGCGCGCGACCACGTAGCGCAGGTAGCGTTCATTGACTTCCTCCGGCATCTGGTCAAAGCCCCAATGGCCCTTATCGTAAGGGTGGAACAGGATCACGTCGGCCTCGATACCCAGCGCGCGCAAGTCGCCGATGCGCCGTTCGAGATGGCGGAAGAATTCGGGGTTGAAACGGCTGAAATCCCAACCCTTGGGCGGCTGGCCGGCAAACGGGAAGCGCGGCGGCTGGTGCTTGACGTCATGGTTGGGGAACACCAGCATGCGCACCTTGTTGAACGGCCCTGCCGCCAGCGTCGCCAGGGTCTGGCGCTCCACCGCTTCGGGCTGGTGGGTCCAGCCGTAGCTGGTCGTGCCGACCTGCCAGAACGGCGTGCCGTCTTCATAGCCGAAATGGTGGGTGCCTTTCACGCGCACCGGCCCGTGGTTGCCGGCCTTTGCCGCCACCACGGTGAACTTGCCGCGCTTGCCGTCCAGCGCCGGGCGGTTGCTGTGGGTTTCGTATTCCCACTCGCCGATGGTGTCGGGCATGAAGCGCAGCTTGTACTGGCCATCGCCGTCGTAGAAACCGTCGACCGTCAGCGCGCGGCCGCCCTGCCGCAACGTCGCCGACAGTTCGACATCGGTGAACGGGTTGCCGTCGCGCGGGCCCGGCAGCGTCACTTCCTTGCTGCCCCAGCGTTCAACGGTTTCGGCGTCCTGCGCCCCTGCGCTGGCGAAGATCCCGCTGACCAGCACCGCCAGCAGCACCAGCGCGCGGAGCGCCTTCATGCCTCCAGCTCCGTGTTGATGGTCTTGCCGGCAATCCGCACGTTCGACAATTTCAGCCGCTTGACGTTGTGGATGGTCCAGGGATTCGCCGCGTCGCGCGGCGTGCCGAAGTCGGCATCGCTGATCGAGATATCGGTGAGCGGCAATACCGGCGTGCCGGACGGACCGTTGTAGCTGCTGGCCAGCGGCCCAAGGAGCACCATCACCTGGTTGCAGGAATAGGCACCGTCCGGGCCGTTGACATTGCTGGCGCGGACCCGGCTGATGTGCACGTGCGAAACCGAAGGCGGCCGGGTGCGCACGATATCGTCCGCCGGTGCATAGTCGCAATCGATGGTCAGGATCGCCCCGCCGCCGGTCGACGGAACCTTGCCGCCGAATGCGGTACCGGGCAAGGGTTTATAGGGGCGTGGCGTAGTTTGCACGCCGTTCGGCAGGGTGATGTCGCGCACGTACAGGTGGCGCAGGTAACCGCCACGGTTCATATTGGACTTCAGGCGGATCGCGGTCCACAAGGGGTCGCTGGCCCAGTGCGCGTTGCGGAATTCGATCTGCTGCGCATAGACGTGCTCGATCCCGGCCGCCATCTCGCTGCCAAGCGTAATGCCGCCATGGCCGCTGTTCATCACACAATTCCGGATCACGACGTTGCGGGTTGGGCCGTATTGCGTATCGCGGTTCTTGCCTGACTTGATGGCGATGCAGTCGTCGCCGGTATTGAATTCACAGTCTTCGACCAGCACCGTGTCGCAGGATTCCGGGTCCACCCCATCGGAATTGGGACCGATGCTGTCCATGCGCACACGCCTGATGTGCACATTGCGCGAGTTGAGGGGATGGTGGATCCAGAACGGCGTATTGACGACCATATAGCCTTGCATCAGCACGTCGGTGCAATCGACGAATTCGACCATCGATGGCCGTAAATAATGGCCAAGGCCGAAGATGCGCCGCTCGGGCGGCACGCCGGCTTCCGACAGGGCGGGCAGGAAGCTGGCATCGGCACGCCAGCCTTCGCCGCTGCCCTGGATACGTGCGCGCATGGCTTCGTCCAGCTGCGGCGCCACTTCCGCCAGCGATACCGGGTTGGCGGGATTGGGGACGCCCTGGTGCACGGCGCCCGGCAAGGCGCCTTTCGGATTCATACCCCACCAGCAGCTGCCGCTGCCGTCTTCGAACGGCACGCCGGCCTGGCCGTTCAGCACGCTGGTCCAGTCTTCGCCGGTGATGGCGATATTTTTCTGTCCGCGCGCATAGACCATGGGGCTGAAGTTCAGGCAATCGTTGCCCTGCCAGCGCGAGAGCACCAGCCTGCCGTTCTTGCCGCAGTCGTAGTCGCCATCGTGCGCATAGTCGGCCGGGTTGGCGCTGAACAGGATTTGCGCGCCGGCCTGCAAATGCACGTGGACGTTCGACAGCAGCGTGATCGGCCCTTTCAGGTACCAATTGCCGGCCGGGATCACGACACGGCCGCCGCCCGCCTGGTGCGCGGCGGCGATGGCGGCGCGCACCGCCGGATAGCTGTCGTGCGAACCCTGGGCTTGCGTAGCGAGTTCGCCCTTCTTGCGGATGGTCGGGTAACCGTGCACGGTGGCCAGCTCGCATGGCCTGGCGCCGAAATCCGTCACCAGGAAGTCGCGCTTGGGGAACGTGAGCGGCTTGGCAAAGCGGCGCACGATTTGCTGCGCGCGGCCCCACGGATCGGGCGGTGCGCCCGCGGCCATGGTGGGCGCACCGGCGGCTGCCAACACACCGATGGCTGCGGCGCCTTTCAGCAACTCCCGGCGGCGTGGGGAATGCGGGACGACTTGATTCATGGCTGCGGGTTCCATCCTTTTCCGTTATTGAATTGCGCGAACACCTTGGCGCGGCTGTCGTAACGGGCGGCCCCGGCGGCGTCGAGCACGCGGCCGGCAACGCGCTGCGACACATCCAGCGGCCTGCCCGCCAGGTCGGTGCTGCCGCCCTCTTCCCAGCCCTTGCCGTCGCGCGGTCGCTCGTGCCAGCCTTTGGCGTTGACGTGGAGACCGATGCGGCAATGGATGAAGCGTACGTTGTCCCACGCCGTCACCACGCCGGGCCGCGCCAGGTAGGTCGCGCCGGGCGGCACGTCGTTTCCGGCCGGACCTGGACCGTGTGTCAGGCGGCTATGCAGGAACACGAACCCCGGGTCGTCCTCGGCCACGGTACGTGCCTGGACCAGGTAGCCGCCGCTGGCCGGATTGGCGCTGTCGCCGACGGAGCGGATTTCGGATTCCTCGAACAGGGCGGCGCGGTTGTAGCCCCAGATGAAATCAACGTTGCCCGCCACCAGGCTGCGGTAGAACCAGGCATAGCCCTTGACCTGGATGGTGTCCTGCTCGCTCAGGAAGTCCACCTGGTTGGCGATGAAGCGTCCTTCACTGTTGAAGTACAGGGCTTCGGCCTGGGCACCGATGGTCTTGCTGCGCCACGTGGTATTGACGAGGGTGAGCGTGTCGAGACGCAGCAGGTCGGCGTCTTCCACCAGGAACACCGAGCGCCCCCCGCCGGCGCCCGGCGCCAATGGCAGCTGGCCCGCCCCGCTGCCGGGATTGACCCCGTCGCTGTTCTCAGCGGCGAGGACCGTGCCGCGACGCGATTCTCCACGCAGGGTCACGTTGTCCTTGCCGCGCAGGTAGAGCAAGCCTTCGTAACGGCCATCGGCAAGCCGGATGGTGACCGGCTGCGGGCGCGGCAGGTGCCGCATGGCGTGGTTCAGCGCGCCCTGCACGGTACGGAAGTCCGCCCTGCCCGTATGCGCCACGCGCAGCGTAGTGCCGTGCGGCGCGCGGTCGCGGGTGCGGAAGGTCCATCCCGCCTGCTTGCCGGCGCCTTCGAAGGCTGTTCCACCAAGCTTGGCGCCGCTGAATAGCTGGCCGTCCACCAGCACGTAATACTCGGTGCCGTATGCCAGCTTGCCATCATGCGGGCGGATGGTGACCGTTGCGCCGTCGGCGGTGATGGCCTTGTGGCGCACCACGCGCTTCATGCCATCGGGTGCGGCGCCAATGACGTCAAGCTCCATGCCCGGGCGGATCACGTCGACGGTCACATCATCCGCCGCGCGCACGATACGCACCGAACCATTGTCGCCGATCACCGGCGCCTGGTCGAAACGCAGCTGCAGCCGCGTGTCCGGCGGTACGTCGCGTTCGCGCGGGGCCGGCACCACCCGGCCCGCCAGCGCCCGGGCCTGGAGACGCGGCGAAGCGGCAAACGCCGGGCCGACGCGGACCGCCAGCGTGACCGCGACGTTGGGATCTTCGGCGCTCGTCAGGGTGACGACGGCTTGGCCCACGTTGCGTGGCGCCAGCTGCAGCGCATCGCCATCGACGCTGGCTTCGGCCACGGCCGGATCGCTCGACGCGGCGCCAAAGCGCAGCGCGCGCAAACCGGCACGGCTCGCGGCGCGCACCTCGAAGCGCTGCTGTGCCTCGCCCGCCTGCAAGGTGACTTGCTTGTGCATGTGGACCAGGCCGATGCTGGTCGGCGGCTGCGCCGCATCGCCTGCCCGCAGGCCGGTCATCTCGAACGCGCCGCCCTGCGCCAGCATGCCGATGCGCGGCGGCAGCGGATTGGGTTCGTCGACGCCGATCAGGCGTGCGCCGTTCAGGTAGGCCGTCAGCCCGGCGCCGTCGACATCCAGCCGTATCGTATGGAAGGCATCCCCCGCGTCCGGCTCGATGCGCACTTGCTTCAGGAATTTCGGCTGGCCGTCGATCATGCGCAGGATGTTGACGGACAGCTTGCGTCCGCCCGGCGCGGCCGCAAGCCCGAACCCCAGCCAGTTGCGCTCGTCGGCGTAGCGCACCACCACATAGCCCGAGCGCCCGGCAGCGGCGTCCGCACCGGGCAGCGCACGCATGCGCGCTTCGACGAAGTACGCTCCCGAAGTGGCCGCTGCCGTTTCCGCCCCCGGCACCAGCCGCGGAATCCCTGGCGCGGCAGGCGAAACCAGTTGCGTCCCCTCGCGGCACCACGCTACGCCACCCATGCATGCGGCGCCTTCGCCAATGCGCACCAGGCGCACCGCCACGTACGGCCGGCCCGGCAGCGCGATGCTGCGGCCCTGCCTGTCGGCGAAACTGTAGGCGTCGCGCTTGCGCATCTCGAATACGCCAGGCACGGGGGTGACGGTCATATTCCAGGTATCGATCACCTCGGCCCGGAACTGCGCGCCCTCCCCCAATCCCTTGTTATGCAGGACGACCGGCCAGCTGGCGGGCGTTTCGCGGCCAAAGTAGCCGAGGTAGTATTGCCCGTGGCGGCCCGCAAAAGGATGCCCCTGCCATTTGTCGATCGGTTCCAGCCCCTGTGGCGGGCCCTCCGCCAGGATCTTGCGGAAGAATTCCAGCCGCGCGGGGCTCTGGCCGCGCAGCTTGCCGCCCTTGGCCCACCACACCACCTCGTCCGGCGACGTATAGCTTTCGCTGTGGCCGACGTAGGTGCCGGCAATGGCGCCCTGCCAGAAGCGCAGCACCATTTCCTGCGGCGTCAGGTTGCCCCAGCGCTGAGGAAAGTTGCCCTCGTACTTCACTTCGTCATACACGACCGGCTTGTTGTACACATCGCGCAGCAGCACGGCGCGCTCGTAGTCGGTCGCCAGCGTGCCACTTTGCACGCTGACGTGCGTCACCCACGGCTTGCTGTGGTCATAGAACATGAAAGCGTTGTGGATGGAGCGCAAGTGCTGGTAAGGATCGCTTTGCTGCACGATCTGGAAATAGCGGTCCCAGTCCGCCATCGATTTCGACTTGATGAAGTCGAATTCATTGGCCATCGACCACCACACATTGCGGTAGGCCGCCAGCCGCGCCACGACGTAGCGCAGGTAGCGTTCATTGGCATCCGCCGGCATGGCGTCGAAGCCCCAGTAGCCCTTGTCGTAGGGATGGAACAGGATGATATCCGCCTCGATGCCCAGCGCGCGCAACTGCCCGACGCGCTGCTCGACATTGCGGAAAAATGCCGGATTGAAGCGGCTGAAATCCCAGTGCGACGGCGCTTTGCCCTCGAACGGGTACAGCGGCGGTTCATTCCTGTTGAATTCGTAGCGCTTGGGGAATACACCCATGCGCATCTTGTTGAATGGCGCGGCAGCCAGGGTGCGCAAGGTCTCTTCCTGCAGCGCGGCAGGCTGGTTGGTCCACGAATAACTGGTGGTGCCGACCTGCCAGAACGGGGTGCCGTCGGCATAGGCGAAATGCCAGGTATTGCGCACCCGCACCGGGCCCCGGTTGCCCGGCTTCGGTGCGACCGCCTGCACCTTGCCGGTCTTGCCCGACAAGGCGCTGCGGTTGCTGTGGGTTTCGTACTCCCAGGTGCCGACGGCGTCCGGCATGAAGCGGATCTTGTACTTGCCGTCGCCGTCGTAAAAGCCTGCCACTTCCAGCTTGCGCCGGCCTTGTTTGAAGGTGGCCGACAGCGCCACGTCCACGAAGGGGTTGCCGTCGGCGGGGCCGGCCAGCTCGATCTCGGCCGTGCCCCACTGTTCGACCGGATCGGCTTGCGCCGCTGCCGACAGCAGCAGCGTGCAAGCCAGCAGCAGGCAACGCAGCAGCATCTTAGAACTTGTACTCCACCGAGAAGCGGTACACGCGGCCCAGCATGTCGGCCATCGACGTCACGTAACCGCCGCTATAAGTGCTGTTGGAGGTCAGTGGCGGCCATTCCTCGGTCAGGTTGTTGATACCGAAGCTGATGACCGCATTGGGAATGCCCTTGTAGCGGACGTTCAGGTTGTACTGCTTGTACGCCTCCACCTCGGTCAGCGTCGCGCCGGCGCGCGGCGTCACGTCGGTCACGCCACGGCTATAACGTTGGGACAGCGTTGCGCCCCACGGGCCGGTGGTATAGGTGAGCGAAGCGGTGTGCTTCCAGCGCGGGTTAATCTGCGGCATGCCGGCCAGGCCGGAGTTCGGACCCGCGCCGCCGTAGCGGCCGTCGTTGGTGATAATGCCCACGTTCTGCAGCCAAGGGCCGTCTTTCTCGGACTGGAACTCATACTTGTCCATATAAGTGCCGTCCAGCTTCGCATCGAAGGTGCCGAAGCTGGTTTTCGGGAAACGGTAGCTGGCCGACACGTCCAGGCCACGGATGCGCGTCTGGCCGCGGTTTGCCTGGCTTGCCACGATGTGGTGGATGGTGCCGTCCGCATTGCGCACAAAGTTCACTTCGTACTTGGCCGGGTTCTGCTGGATCTCGGCGATGGTCACGGCGCCCAGCACGTCGCGCAGTTTCAGGCCCCAGTAATCGACGGTGACCGACAGGTCCTTCATCGGTTCCGCAGCGAAGCCGAAGGAGAAGCCGCGCGATTTTTCCGGTTTCAGGAAGTCATTGTTCGGCGACTTGGTCCAGTAATCGGTGGCGACGTTACACACCTGGTCGAAGGTGTAGCCCTGCCGCGGCGTGCCGGTGCCGGCCACCAGGGGCTGCGAGCTCGGGCACAGGACCGGGTCGTCCATCACCTGGTTGCGCACTTCCGGCGTCGGGTTCTGGATGTCGATGATCGACGGCGCCCGGAAGCCGGTGTTCACGTTACCGCGCACCACCAGTTGCTGCAGCGGCTGCCAGCGGGCTGCCAGCTTGGGGTTGACGGTGGTCTGTTTCAGGTCGCCATAGCGGTCCGCGCGCACCGCGCCGTTCAGCAGGAAGGTTTTGGTGATCGGCGCATCCGCCTCCATCAACAGCGAATAGATGGTGCGGTGGATTTTCTTGCCCACGCCCTGCGGGGTTTCCCCCACCAGGTCGGAGCGGACCACATTGCCGGAAGCGTCGATGTTGTAGCTGCCGTCGGCCTTCTTCAGCACGTAATCCAGCGGTGCGTCGAAAGTCTGGGCGCCGTCGCGGCGGACCTCGCCTGCCACCGCCAGCGTCAGCTGGCCACCCGGCAAGTCCCAGATGCCCTTGGACAGGGTCACGTCCACACTCTGGTTGAACGCCTTGTTCAAGCGGTAGGTATAGTCTTCCGCCTGGATCGACTTCAGGTATTCCAGGCCGGCCGCATCCTGCAGGCCGAAGGGATTCAGGATGCCTTTGTCGAAGCCTTCCTGCGCCTTGGTGTACAGGATGTAGCCTTCGCCCGCGCGGGTGTCGCGCTTGGATTCGCCGTAATTCAGGCCGGCGCGGTAATCCCATCCGAGCACTTCGCCTTCGGCGGTCAGCACGATGCGGTCATTGGTCTGCTCGTCGTTGCGGTAGGCCGGACCGAGTTCCGCCGGCCCCCACTGGAAGTAGATGGTCCGGTTGTTCATATTCAGGTCGCTGACCGTGCCCGGTGTCGTCGTCGGGTCGATATACATGGCCGGCGAGTTGGAGCCGGTATTGCTGCCCACGACCTTGACGCCCGGCGTGATGCCTTTGCCCGGATAGAAGCGGCTGGACGACGGCAGGGAATAGGTCGTGAACGGCTGGACGCTGCCCGGCACCTGCATGCCGCGGTACTTGCGCACGGTGTACTCGGCGTGCAGCAAGTCCAGGTCCACCTTATGTCCGCCCGCCAGGTTCATGCTGGCGCGCGCACTGATGTTGGTGATTTCGCTGCCGTCGGTGACCGCATTCCAGTGCAGCGGGTTGCGGGCGCAGCCCGGCGCATAAACCGGCGGCGTGGCCGTGCTATTGTTGCCCAGGGTCGGCGTGGAATAAGGCGGCAGGCAGCCGGAGGCGAAGGTCGGGTTGTAATTTGAATTGGCATTGCGGGCGAAGCCGAAGTTCGCGCCCGGGTTGGGATTGCGCGCTTCCGGCAGGATGCCCAGGCCCAGCGTGCGCAGGACGGCCGGGTCGTGCTGGTCTGGACGGTCGCCCTGGAACAGGGCATTTTTCTTCTGGTGCTCGACGGCGATATAGGCATTCCAGCCATCGCGCGCGAGGTTGCCGGCGCCCAGCATCATGCCGACGCTCTTGCCGTCCGCGCCGCCATCTTCGGTCGGTGCATACTCGGCCTTGATGGTGGCGCCTTCGTATCCGCGCTTGGTCAGGAAGTTTTGCACGCCGCCGATGGCGTCGGCACCGTAGATCGATGCCGCGCCGCCGTTGAGGGTCTCGACGCGGTCCAGCGCCAGGCGCGGGAAGACATTGACGGAGACGTATTGGTCTTGCAGCGGCTCGTTTGCCAGGCGGCGGCCGTTCAGCAGAGTCAGGGTACGCATCGGCCCCAGGCCGCGCAGGTTGATCATCGGGCCGGCCGCACCGCTATTGGTGCCCAGCGACAGCGACTGCGGCATTTCCAGCACCAGGTCTTTCAGCTCGGTATGGCCGCGCGCTTCCAGTTCGGCGGACTTGATGGTGACCAGCGGGGTGGCCCCCTCACTTTCGACACGGCGGATCAGTGAGCCCGTCACCACCACCGATGCTACGGGCTCCTGGGCCGGTGCATTCTGCGCGGCAGCCTGGTTGGCCATCTGCAGTACGGCCATGGCGACAGCTGCCGCCAGCACGGCGCGCTTGGATTGAGGGCCAGCAACGTAATTCATGAGTCTCCTCCATTTAGGCGATCAAATTGGTTTGATCGATTTTTCGATTTGGTATAACCACAGACTAAAGTGGTTAGGCCAATTTCACAAGCAAAAAATCCAATTTGCTGCAAAAAAGCCACTATTGGCCAGTCCAGATTGTTGTTTTGGCCTGACCACTTTAGAATGGGCCGCATGGAGACCAGGCTATACAGACAAGTGGCGGACAAGATCCAGGCGATGATCGCCGCCGAAGGCTATGGCAGTGGCGACCGCCTGCCGTCGGAGCGCGAACTATCCGCCAAGCTCGCTGTAAGCCGGGCTTCGCTGCGCGAAGGCTTGATCGCGCTGGAACTGACGGGCGTGGTCGAAGTGCGCAGCAATTCAGGCGTCTATCTATGCGGCCGCCCCGGTCATGCTGCCACCCTGCCGGAAGCGGGACCGGGCCCGTTCGAAGTGCTGTCGGCGCGGCGTGTGATCGAATCGGAGATCGCCGCGATTGCCGCGCAAGTGGCCACCGACCGCGCCATCGACGCCATCCTGGCCGCGGTCGAGGCGATGGAGCGCGACCACGACGACGTAAGCACCAATGAACAGGCCGACCGCAACTTCCACATGGCGATCGCCAATGCCACCGGCAACAGTGCCTTGGTGGGCGTGATGAACCATTTGTGGGACCAGCGCGGCCACTTGTGGCATAAGCTCAAGGAACACTTCCAGACCGAAGAGCTGCGCAAGGAGACCTTGGGCGACCACCGCGCGATTCTGCAGGCAATCGCCAGCCACGACCCTGCCGCCGCACGCAAGGCCATGCGCACCCACCTGGGCCGCGTGACCCGTACCTTCTCGAATTAGGAGACCCGAACTTGAACGCACCAAGCCAACCACGCCGCCGCAGCCTTTTGCAGGCCGGCGCCGCCGCCCTTTTCGCCCCGCCATGGCTGCCGTCTCTCGCCGCTGCCGCGGCGCCGGCCACCTCCGGCGCACCTGGCGCCATGGCCGGCAACGGCAGCGCCGCTTCGCTGGCCGGCCGTGCCGCCCGCGCCGCCGCCTGGCGCCGCGCCGACGCCATCGTCGCCAGGCTGCGCAGCCCCGTCAGCTTCCCCAAGCGCGATTTTGCTGTGACGGATTTCGGCGCACGGCGCTGCGCCACCAAGCAGGTCAAAGCCTGGGTGACCCACGACGACCAGGAACTGGTCGCCACCCAGGCCGACGACGCCCATGACTGCTACCCAGGCTTCAGGGCCGCCATCGAAGCCTGTGCCGCGGCCGGCGGCGGCCGCGTGGTGGTCCCGAAAGGCAGCTGGTACTGCGCCGGACCGATCGTGCTGCGCTCGAACGTCCATCTGCACCTGCAGGCCGGCGCCCATATCCTGTTCTCGCAAAATCCGGAAGACTATGCCCGCCATGGGGAATTCGATTGCGGCGCCAACGGCAAACTCACGCTCTCGCGCTGGCAAAGCAACGACTGCCTGAACTTCTCCCCCATGGTGTACGCCCTGAATGCGCGCAATATCGCCCTGACCGGCGAAGACTGGACGTCGAAGCTCGATGGCCAGGGCGGCGTCGCCTTCAACGAGGCCGGCGATTGCTGGTGGTCCTGGAAAGGCAGGAACCGCACCATGAACGCCGTATCGCAAAACACCGCGCCCGGCTACCGCGAAGGGCAGCCGACGCAAGTCGTGCCGAACCCGCTCAACAAGCCCTTGTCCGAGATCGCGCCCGGCCTGGACACCGCCCAGCGCAAGCTGATTGAAGGCGACGGCGACAAATGGCGCAGCGACGAACGCTACCTCCCTGCCCTGTCCGAGGCCGGCGTGCCGGTGCAGCAGCGCGTGTTCGGCAAGGGCCATTACCTGCGTCCGCCGATGATCCACTTCATCAATTGCAACAATGTGCTGCTGCAGGGCTACCATGTGCAGAACACCCCGTTCTGGCAGCACCACCCGGTCAATTGCCGCAACCTGGTGATCCGCAAGGTGCATGCCGAGAGCCGCGGCCCCAACAGCGATGGTTTCGACCCCGAAGCGTGCGACCATGTGCTGGTGCAGGATTGCGTGTTCGATTCCGGCGACGATTGCATCGCCATCAAGGCCGGCAAGAACCGCGATATCCAGTACGGCCCGACCCGCAATATCGTGATCCAGGGCTGCACCATGCATAGCGGCCATGGCGCCGTGACGCTGGGCTCGGAAATGGCGGGCGGCATCGAACATGTCTATGCGCGCGACCTGGTATTCGAGAACGCGCACTGGCAAACCGACCCGCTGAATATCGCGATCCGCCTCAAGACCAATATGAACCGCGGCGGTTACCTGCGCCATTTTTACGTGAAGAACGTCAGGATTCCCAACGGCGTGCAGCTCAGCCCTTCGCATTACGCCCTGCTGCCCGGCTCGCCGATCGACACGCGGGGCCTGGCCACCGCGGCCGGCGCCATCGTCTCCTTCGATTGCGATTACCAGCCGAGCGCCGACAGCGTGCGCATCCGGCCGCCGGACGTGTCCGACGTCCATATCGAAAACATCAGCGCCGGCAACGTGAGCAAAGGCGGCACGACAGGGTCCTGCTACCAGGCCATCGCCATCCTGGGCCCGGTCGCCAGCGATTACAATGGACCGCAGCCTGCCCCGGCCATCCTGCCGGTGCGCCGCATCACGGTCACCAATTGCGATTTCGGCAATCCCGTCAACGCCGCCCAGCCGATCTGGCTGCACAATGTGGCCGGGTTAAGGCTGGAAAACGTGCGCATTGCCGGCAAGCGCCTCGACGCAACAATGGGATCCTGACCAGCACCGGAAAATTTGATGTACGGCACCCGGCATGCTAGAGTGCTTCATATTCCTCCACGGCGCTTCCCAACCCGCGTTGCGCCGTCCAGCTATCCGCTGCACCTTGTACTTGTGCGCTTGATTCATGATGAGCTTTCATGCGCACAATTACATCAAATCCCGGCTCGCGTTATGGCGAGCGCCTCGTCCTGAATGCCCATTGCATCGACTTCGTGTACGGCGGAGCATATGCCTGGGCATACCTGTCCATGGCCGGCGTCGCCGATCCCGACATCCTGTCGATCCTGCGCACACCGTTTGACCGGTGGGATGCCGCGACGCCCGACATTGCCACCGCGGCGAACCGCGCGATGCATGCCGTTGGCATCCGGCGCCCGATCGACGCCTATATCGCAGCCATGCCATGATGAACTGACAAGAAAACCAGCCGGCCCGATTGGACAATTGTCACAATCGCCAGTATCCTTCCGCCCATGAAGATGGATAGCATACTGGCACGCGTGCTGGCCACTGCACCTTCGCGCGATATTTCCCTGCTGCGAAATCTGGTCGACACAATACGCCCCGGGCACGCCGGCGACGTGCAGCAAGCCACGGACCGCCTGCGCGCCCTGGCCCACCTCCTTGGCACGCAGCCCGAATGGGCCCGCGGCCTGCGCGAGTACCTTGCCGAAATCATCGGACGCCGCAAGCTGGTGCACCTGCTGACGGATACCGGCATCCTGCAAAACCAGGGCTTCTTCGGCGAACTATGGCGCCGGCTCAACCACAAATGGCTGCCGCCCACCGTCAATGACGACTACCTGAAGGACGTCTTCGGCGAAGTGTTCCACCGGCCCGACGACTACCGGTGGGTCAACGGGGTCGCAGCGTCGGTCTGGCTGGATTTGCTGCGCGCGCTGCGCCTGCCGGAGCGCGGCTGGCTGCACGCCCAGGTGCTGGGCGAAACGCTCGAAGCGGTCCAGGTACTGTCCTACCGCATCAGCGCCATCGGCCTGGAGCCCGAACTGGTGCGCGTCCACCCCGATATCGAACGCTTTGAATCGCCCTTCCTGCGCCAGAATGCGGAGCTGGTGCAATTCACGGAAGCCTGGCGCATGCGGCTGGCCGATGCGCGGGCCGAGGTGCCCGATGCACGACATCTCGACGTGTTGCTCAGCCAATGCGAAGAGATTATCGGCCGCGTGCGCCGCGCCGCCGCCGTGCAAGGCGTCTCGGTCAGCCTGACGCGCCTGCTGCTGCGGCTGACGCAGAGCATCAGCCGCCTGCGCGCCCTGCTGGACTTGCTGGAAGCACCTTCACTGCGATCGAGCCTGCCCACCGCGCTGGACCTGTTCCGGCAACTGGTCGAAGCCGACAACCGCAAATGGAGCCTGTCCGACCTGTTCCAGACCAATACCGAGTTGCTTGCGCTGCAGGTGACGGAGCATGCGGGCCGTTCCGGAGAACACTACGTTGCCAGCACACGCGCCGACTGGCTGTCCATGGCGCGTTCGGCCGCCGGCGCCGGCTTCATCGTCGGCTTCATGGCCATGCTCAAGGTGTTGACGGCACGCCTGGTGCTGGCGCCGATCGGCTATGCGGCCCTGTACAGCCTGAATTACGCTTTCGGCTTCATGCTGATCCACGTGCTGCATTTCACCGTCGCCACCAAGCAGCCCGCCATGACGGCGGCGCGCATCGCCGCCGCGATCGACGAGGGGCACAAGAAGCTCGACGAACTGGCCGGCCTGGTGGTCAGGGTGCTGCGCTCGCAATTCGTGGCCATCGTCGGCAACGTGGCGCTGGCGATGCCCACGGCCTTCGCCATTGCGGTGGCCTGGCAGGCGATGTTCGGCCAGCACCTGGCCGGCCCGGACAAGGCGCAGCACCTGTTGCACGATATCGACCCGATCCACAGCCTGGCCTTGCCGCATGCCGCCATCGCCGGGGTCTGCCTGTTCCTGGCGGGCCTGATTTCGGGTTACTACGACAACAAGGCGGCTTACAACGATATCGCCGCCCGCCTGCGGCAACTGCGCTGGCTGCGCCGCTTGCTGGGCGAGCAGCGCCTGGCGCGGGTCACCGACTACACGGGGCGCAACCTGGGCGCTTTGGCCGGTAACTTCTTCTTCGGCATCATGCTGGGGACCATCGGGACCATCGGCTTCGTGCTTGGCTTGCCGATCGATATCCGCCACGTTACCTTCTCCAGCGCCAATTTTGCCTTTGCCCTGGTCGGCCTGGATTACCAGCTCACGGCGCACCAGTGGCTGTTGTCGCTGTCGGGCATCGCGCTGATTGCACTGACCAACCTGGCGGTGAGCTTTTCGCTCGCGCTAATGGTTGCACTGCGCTCGCGCCGCGTGAGTTTTGGCCGAGGCCGGGCGTTGGCGGGCCTGGTCTGGCAGCGCTTCCGCCTGGCGCCGCGCAGCTTTTTCCTGCCCCCGCGCGAAGGTGGCTAAGGCCCGCGCGCCAGCCGCAGGCCAAATCGGTACAATGCCAGGAAGAATTCCAGAAAGACCACCTCAGGAAGGCAAAATTTGGCTCGCAGCAGGCAATCGAAGCGGCCCACGATCCGCCGCATGCTATTCGCGCTTGTGCTGGCATGCGCATTGCCCGCCACGCTGGGCTTTGCGCTGCTGATCCAGCACTTCTATACGCGCGAGCGGGTGCAGATCGGACAAGATTCCCTGTTTGTGGTGCGCTCGATGATGCAAGCGGTCGACCGCGACCTGGAGCTGGGCATTGTCGCGGCACGCGCCCTGGCCACGTCGGCGGAGCTGGATCATGGCGACTTCGCGGCCTTCCATCGCAAAGCCCTTGGCATTGTCGATTCAGGCTTTCCCGGTGCGAACTTCGTCCTCAGCACGCGCGACTCGGTGCAGTTGCTCAACACCCTGCGCCCTGTTGGAGAGCCGATGCCCGATCCCGCCAGCCGCGAGCGCATCGAGCGCGTGTTCGACACCGGGCAAGTGGTGGTGTCCGATGTCTTCATCGGCGGCTTCACCGGCAAACCCATGGTGGCGGTGCACGTCCCCGTCCTGCGCCAGGGTAAAGTCGTGTATTGCCTGTCGGTGGGCTTCCAGCCATCCCACCTGGGCGGCCTGCTCAGCGCCGGCAACCTGCCCAAGGACCGCGTGATCGTGATCGTCGACCGCCAGGGCAAGGTCATCGCACGCACCCTCGATGCCGCCCGTTTTGTCGGCAAGCCGGCATCGCCGGGCCTGGTCAAACGGCTGTCCGAGACCGATGAAGACGTGTTCGAATCCGAAACACTGGAAGGCGTACCGGTCTATACCATCTTCACGCGCTCCGCCAAGAGCGGCTGGTCGGTCGCGGTCGGGGTGCCGCGTGCCACGGTCCTGCGCGAATTGCTGGCATCCGTCACGTGGCTGAACTGGATCGTGCTGGCCTTGCTGCTGTCCGGCTTTGGCGTGGCCTGGTTCATTGGCGACCGCATCCAGCGTTCGATCCGCTCCCTGTCCACTGCCGCGCGCCAACTGGCTGGCGGCCAGGTCGATGCGGCCTTGCCGGTGATGTTCAGTGAAGCGCAGGATGTCGCCCTCACCCTGCAGCAGGTCGGCGTCGAGCTTGGCAACCACCGCCACCACCTGGAAACCCTGATCCATGAACGCACCGCGCAGCTCGAACGTGCCAACACCCGCGTCAACACCGTCGTGGACAGTGTCGGCGAAGGGATCATCACCATCAACGCGGAAGGCATGATCGAAACCTTCAACCGTGCGGCCAGCCAGATCTTTGGCTACGCACCGGAAGAAGTGGTCGGCACCAGTATCCAGCGCCTGATGCCGGAGCGGATGCGGGCCGCCCATGATCACGGCCCGACGAATCGGTCACCCGCAAATTCGGCGGCACCGGTCTCGGGCTGGTGATCTGCCAGCGCCTGGTCGACCTGCAGGGCGGCACCCTTGCGCTCGACAGCCAGCCGGGCCAGGGCAGCACCTTCACCGTCACGCTGCCTTTCGGCGCGGTGCCTGCCGGACGGGACGCGCCGCTGCCCCGGCCGGGGGCGCGTCCCTTGCGGGTACTGGTGGTCGACGACCATTTCACCAGCCGCGTCTACCTTGGCAAGACGCTGCAGGCATGGGGCTGGAGCGTCGACATTGCCGCTTCCAGCAAAGAGGCGGAAAGGATGCTGGTCCTGGCCGCCCAACGCGGCCTGCTGTATGACGTGATGCTGGCCGACTGGAGCATGCCGGAAGAGGACCGCAGCCGCATCGAAGCGCTGCGCCATAAGGAAGCGCCGGCAGTGCCGGTGATCCTCATTGTGAGCGCCTATGAGCGCAGCAAAATGCTGGAAGAGGACGCGGAACGCAAAGGCCTGGTGACCAAGCCGGTCACCGCGTCGGCCCTGTTTGATACGGTCCACGAAGTGCTGGACCAGGCCGATGCCAGCGAGACGCCACAGGATACGCTGCCGGTCCCACGCATCAGCGGGCGCCTGCTGCTGGTGGAAGATAACGCCATGAACCAGCTGGTGGCCGTCGGCATCCTGGAGCGCGCCGGGGCGACGGTCGACGTGGCGGAGAACGGCGAGCAAGCCGTGCGTATGCTGCGCGCCGCGCCCGACGCTTACCGGCTGGTGCTGATGGATGTGCAGATGCCGGTGATGGATGGCTATACCGCCACCCGCATCATCCGCCAGGAGCTTGGATTGAAGCTGCCCATCCTGGCCATGACTGCCGGCGTGATGGAGTCCGAACGCGCCGACTGCCTGGCCGCGGGCATGGACGACTTCATCCCCAAGCCGCTCGACATCGACGAGATGATGCTGACCCTGGCGCGCTTCCTGCCCGGCTAAACGCGCAGGCTGGCGCGGAACCCGCGTGCGGCGTAATACGATTCGGCGCCGTTGTGATAGACGAATACGCGGCCATAGCGGCGGTCGCAGAACAAGGCCCCGCCCTGCCGGCGGACGTCCTCCGGCGTCTGCACCCAGCTGGAAGTCTTGCGGTCGAATTCACCCAGTGTTTGCAGGTAACGGTACTCCTCCTCGGTCAGCAGCGTCACGCCGATCTCCGCCGCCATCCCCTGCGCGCTGCCGGCAGGCTTGTTTTCCTTGCGCGCCTCCAGGGCGGCCTGGTCGAAACACAGGCTGCGCCGTCCGGCCGGGCTTTCCGGCGCACAGTCGCAGAACACCACCTCTCCCGTGGCCGGATCGATGCCGACGACATCCGGCTCGCCGCCGGTGCGCTCCATCTCGCCCAGCACTTTCAGCTTGCCAGGATTGCCCTGGAGCCGGTCGCGCACGGTGCTCCACTCCAGCCCCTGATGGCGCGCCATGTGCTGCTTGAACCTCTCTTCGAGAACCGCAATCATCGCTTGCCCTCCTGTCAACGCAACCGGCTCAAAATCCCTTGCGGCCCGGCATCAGGTCGTGCGGGTGGCGCCAGCCCGGCATATCGCTGATGCGCTCCTTCCAGGCCGCGATATGGGGGAATTCTGCCATGTCCATGCCCGTTTCTTCCGGCATGTAGACGTAACCGGCCAGCGACAGGTCCGCGATGGTCAGGCGGCCGCCGACCAGGAAAGGCGTGCTGGCCAGGTGCTTGTCGACGATGCGGTATGCCCCCGTCGCGCGCTCGCGCAGGAACTGGGTGACCGGCGATTCGCCGCTCTTCTGCAGCCCAACCATGAATCGCAAGGTGGCGTAATAGCTGGTGAACTTGTGGTTGTCGAACAGGATCCAGCGCCAGATGTCGCGCTTTTCCTGCTCGTCGCGCGCACCAAATTTGCCGGTGACGCCGGTCAGGTAATCGAGGATCACGCCGGACTGGCTCAGCTTCAGCCCGCCGTGCTCCAGCACCGGGATTTCGCCCATTTCATTGAGGTTGTCGCGCCAGCCTTCGCCACGCGTCTCGCCACCGAAATAATCCACCACCACCGGCTCCCAGTCCGCCTGCGCCAGCGCCAGGAACAGGGCAACCTTGTACGCATTGCCGGATGCGGCAAAGCAGTGCAGCTTGAATTCCGCCATATTGGTCCTTTCAGTTGAAGTGGTCAGCCGGACAATATTAAAGCAGATTGCACAGTCTTGCTGGCGCCGCGCCGGCTAGCCGCGCTCGCCGCTTTTCCCCTTGCGCCGCTTGCGGAACAGCCATGGCTCGAGTGGCCGCGCCTCGGCCCACAATCCCAGCCGGGACAAGCGCGCCATGGCCTCGACCGCTGGCAAGGCCGTATCGCGGTTGTACTGGCGGTAAACCCACGCCATGCCCTTGCTCACTTGCGCCAGATTGGCGTTCACGTTATCGCAATGGACTACTGCCACGGTGCGGCCGTAGCGGTCCCTGGCCGACGACTTGAGGGTCGCATCCCGCCCAAAGCACAGGTCGGACAACGATTGTTTCGAACGCGCCCCGAAAGCCTGCTGCTTTTCCGGCGCGTCGATATTTGCCAGGCGGACCTTCACGGGACGGCCGTTGCGCAGCACCGTCAATGTGTCACCATCGGCCACGCCAATGACCTGGTCCGCGTGCGCCAAAGGGCACAGCAGCGCAAACAACAACCAAAATCTCTTCATAAAGCCAAAATCTGGAAACGGATCGCGCAGCAGTATAGCCGTTCCATCAATTCACGTGCAGCAGCCCATGCTCGCAGATGAACTTCACCACCTGCTGCACGCCGCTACCGCTGCGCAGGTTGGTGAACACGAACGGCCGTCCGCCGCGTTGGCGGGCGGCATCGCGCGCCATCACGTCCAGGTCCGCCCCCACATGCGGCGCCAGGTCGGTCTTGTTGATGATCAGCAGGTCCGAGCGCGTAATGCCCGGCCCGCCCTTGCGCGGGATCTTCTCGCCGCCGGCGACGTCGATCACGTACAGCGTCAGGTCGGACAGTTCGGGACTGAAGGTGGCAGCCAGGTTGTCGCCGCCCGATTCCACCAGGATCAGGTCCAGGTCGGGAAAGTCCGCCTGCAGGCGGGCGATCGCCTCGATGTTGATGGAAGCGTCCTCGCGGATTGCGGTATGCGGGCAGCCGCCGGTCTCCACGCCCATCAGCCGCTCCGGCGGCAAAGCCTGCGCCCGCAGCAGGATCTCCATGTCTTCACGGGTATAGATATCGTTGGTGATGACGGCCATGTCGTAATCGTCGCGCATGGCCTTGCACAGCATTTCGCACAAGGCCGTCTTGCCCGAACCGACCGGGCCGCCGATGCCGACGCGCAGGGGGTTGGATGCCATGATTGCTCCTTCAAGAACGGTAAAGCCTGCCGTGCTGCACTTCGTGCCGCATCGACAGGAGGGACAGCCCGGGCGCCCAGTTGGACAGGTCCATATCGTCCAGTGCCTGGGCGGAGCGGGCCGCCAATTCGATTTCCGGCCGCAGCGACAGCAGCAGCCTCTGGCCGGCCACCTGTCCCAGCGGGATGGATTTGACGCAGACCAGCACCTGGTTCTCAGCCCAGCCGAACAGCATGGCCAGCAAGGCGTCCTCATGCCGGATGCCGAGTGCATGCACCGCCCGCGCCAGCGCGGCCGGGTAGGCTTCTTCGTCCTGCGAGGCGGGCGCCAGTCCCAGTTCGGCCAGCAGGCGCCCGAGCGAGAATCCCATCTGGACTGACTCCGCACGCAATTCAGCCGTATCGCGCGACGCCAGGTAGCGCTCCGCCCAGCATGCTGCCGATTGCGCATCGCCTGCCGCATGTGCCCGCAGCAGGCGCCAGAACACCGGTGCGTCCCAGCGCGCCAGCACTTCGTGCAGCATGTCCACCATCCAGGCGCGTGCACTCTCGGCGCCGTGCACCCTGCCCTGCTCCAGCGCCGCTTCCAGGCCCTGCGAATAGCTGTACGCACCGATGGGCAGCGCGGGACTGGCAAACTGCAGCAAGTGCAGCAATGCCTGCGTGGACACGGTCAGGCTTCCCCGGGTCGATGGATCTTCTGCCGCAGCGGGATTGGCGCCAGCGGGTGGCTGTGCCCGTGCCCGTGCCCGTGCCCGCCCGAGTATGCGCCGGATTCGGGTTCGAACGGCGCCGTCTCTTCGGTCACGGCGGCGCCCAGGCCGGCCAGCATCTCGCGCAGCACGGGATCGGGGCGGATGCGCAGGAAGCCGTCGCCGACCTGCACCTGGCTATGGCGGTTCCCCAGATGGAAGGCGCAGCGCAGCAAGCCCTGCGCATCGGCGGCGCGCACGGTGTACAGCGCCTCGCCGGCGGCGCGCACGCGCGCCACGAAGCCGCTTTCGCCGGTCAGCAGGTCGCCATCGCGCAGCACCGTACCGCGCGCAGTGAACAGGGCGACTTCTTCGCCGGAATCGAGGCGCGCACGCTGGCGGCATTTTTCGCGCTGGTCATAGGTCAACACCAGTTCTCCGTCAACGCGCTCGGAGGCGGCAATTTTCGTATGCAGGGTCAGCAAGGTCATGTCTCAAAACAGGAAATAACGTTGCGCCATCGGCAGTATCACGGCAGCTTCGCATACCAGCAGTTCGCCATCGGCGCGCACTTCATAGGTTTCAGGATCGACTTCCATGTGCGGGGTCGCGCCGTTGTGGATCATGTCGGCCTTGCGCAGCTTGCGCGTGGCGCTCACCGGCACCACCCGTTTGGCAAGGCCCAGGCGTGCCGCGATGCCGGATTCGTGGGCCGCCTTCGAGACGAAGGTCAGCGATTTTTTCAGGCCGCCGCCGAACGCGCCGAACATTGGGCGCATGTACACCGGCTGCGGGGTGGGAATCGAAGCATTGGGGTCGCCCATCTGGGCGCAGGCGATCATGCCGCCCTTCAGCACCATGGACGGCTTCACGCCAAAGAATGCCGGCCGCCACAGCACCAGGTCGGCCAGCTTGCCCACTTCCAGCGAGCCCACCTCGTGCGAAATGCCGTGCGCGATGGCGGGGTTGATGGTGTACTTGGCCACATAGCGCTTGGCGCGGGCATTGTCGTTGCGCGCATTGTCGCCTGGCAGTGCGCCGCGCTGCACCTTCATCTTGTGGGCGGTCTGCCAGGTGCGCATGATGACTTCACCCACGCGGCCCATGGCTTGCGAGTCGGACGACATCATCGAAATCGCCCCCAGGTCATGCAGGATGTCTTCGGCCGCGATGGTTTCGCGGCGGATGCGCGATTCCGCGAACGCCACGTCTTCGGCGATCGCGGCGTCGAGGTGATGGCATACCATCAGCATGTCCAGGTGTTCGTCCAGCGTGTTGACGGTGAACGGGCGGGTCGGATTGGTGGACGATGGCAGCACATTGGACTGGCCGACCGCGGCGATGATGTCCGGCGCGTGGCCGCCGCCCGCCCCTTCCGTGTGGAAGGTGTGGATGGTGCGGTCCTTGAACGCGGCCAGCGTCGCTTCCAGGAAGCCGCCTTCGTTCAGGGTGTCGGTATGGATCGCGACCTGCACATCCATGCGGTCGGCCACGGACAGGCAGTTGTCGATGGCGGCCGGCGTGCTGCCCCAGTCCTCGTGTAGCTTGAGGCCGATGGCGCCGGCTTCCACCTGCTCCTCCAGCGGCCGCGGCATGCTGACATTGCCCTTGCCGAGGAAGCCCAGGTTCATCGGGAAAGCATCGGCCGCCGCCAGCATGGCGTGGATGTGCCAGGGTCCCGGCGTGCAGGTGGTCGCCGCCGTGCCGACCGCGGGGCCGGTGCCGCCGCCGATCATGGTGGTGATGCCCGAGGCCAGCGCCTCCTCGATCTGCTGCGGGCAAATGAAATGGATGTGCGTATCCACGCCGCCCGCCGTGACGATCATGCCCTCGCCCGCGATGATTTCGGTGGCGCCGCCGATGGCCATGGTCACGCCGGGCTGGATGTCGGGGTTGCCGGCCTTGCCGATGGCAGCGATGCGCCCATCCTTCAGGCCGATGTCCGCCTTCACGATACCCCAATGGTCCAGGATCACGGCATTGGTGATGACGGTATCCATCACGTCGCGGTGTGGCAGCTGGCTTTGCCCCATGCCGTCGCGGATCACCTTGCCGCCGCCAAACTTCACCTCTTCGCCAGGGATGGCGTAGTCATGTTCGATTTCGATGAACAGTTCCGTATCCGCCAGGCGCACACGGTCGCCCTTGGCCGGACCAAACATTTCCGCGTAGGCGCGGCGCGTAATCGTCGCCATTATTCACCGCCCTCCAGTGCGCCCATCACGCGTGCATTGAAGCCGTAAACATGGCGCGTGCCACCCAGCGCGACCAGCTGCACGGTGCGGTGCTGGCCGGGCTCGAAACGCACGGCGGTGCCGGCCGCGATGTCGAGCCGCATGCCGCGTGCCCGGGCGCGGTCGAACTGCAATGCTTCATTGACTTCGAAGAAATGGAAGTGCGACCCGACCTGCACCGGCCGGTCGCCGGTGTTGGCTACCTGCACCACGCATGTCGCGCGGCCGGCGTTAAGGGTGATGTCGCCTGCTTCGAGCAGGTATTCGCCGGGAATCATGTCGGCCTCACACAATAGGTTGGTGGACGGTGACCAGCTTGGTCCCGTCGGGAAAGGTGGCTTCGACCTGGATATCGGGGATCATTTCCGGCACCCCTTCCATGACGTCGTCGCGCGTCAGCACCTGGGTGCCGTCCGACATCAGTTGGGCCACGGTTTTGCCGTCGCGTGCCCCCTCCAGGATTGCCGCGCTGATCAGGGCAACGGCTTCCGGATAATTCAGCTTGAGGCCGCGTGCACGCCGGCGTTCCGCCAGCAAGGCGGCGGTGAACAGGAGCAGCTTGTCTTTCTCGCGTGGGGAGAGATCCATGTCAGGTATTCCAGATACGGGGTTGGGTGGCGGCGCGGTCCATCCAGGCCGGACGCAAGGCATGCCATGCCCGCGCCATCAGGTGGCGCGCCTGTTCGGCATCGTGCCCCAGGTAGCGCACGGCCAGCAGCGACTTGAGATGGGTGACGCCCAGCGCCGGGGCCAGTGCACGCAGCTGCGCCACCAGGCCCGGTTCCGGCACCCGCCCGACTGCCAGCAGCGTGGCGCAGACGGTCGCCCCATCGAGCACGTGCGCGCTGCGCATGGCATTGCTGCCGCCGCGCAGCACGCCCTGGTCCCACCACAACAGGCGCCCGTCCTGGCGCACCTGCAGTTGCTGGCGCACGCAGCCGCGCGCGAACTGCTCGCCGCTGGCGCTGCGGCCAAAACACAGGATGTCGCAACCGACGTAGCGCGCACTCCCGGCAAGGTTTACTTCCTGCACCATGTGCGCATCCGTGTCGTCGTAGAAGATGGTCTCCTGCGGCAGCCACTCCAGGCGCGCATCCTCGACAGCGTCGATGCGCACGTGCTGCCGCGCCGCTTTGCCATTGGCGCGGTACCATTTGGCAGCGCCCGGGGTCGTCAGCAAGGCATGCGCGCCGGCGCCCGCCGAGATGTCGATCGCCAGCTGGTCGCCGCCCACGATGCCGCCGGGTGGATGCACCAGGATGGTGTGGCACACGGCTTCCCCTTCGGGATAGAAGGCCTTTTGGACCCGCAGCGGGCCGCTGTGCTCGCGCCGCAGCAGCCGCGTGGCGGCGCCGGACCGTCCATATCCGAGCACCAGATTGGCGCGCCAGGGCGCCTGGACAGAAGCTGGGGACGTTGGATGATCGCGCATACCTGCTGATATGCAGGAAGCATGCCATCTGTTACGCCACGTTTTCGCACCGGATCGGTGCGCAAGGCACTCCGGTGGCGCATCGCGCGTCAAATTGAGGAATCGGCGGGCAAGCGGGTCCGGCCCCGGTTGGCGGTCAATATCAGCAGGAATCCAGCCGCGATGAAAACGGTGACCGCCGCGCCGAAATACAGCTCCTTGCCGTCGCTCCAGGCCCCGACGCTGGAAACGTGCAGCTTGAGCACACCGAATCCGGCCACCAGCAAACTGGCGCCGGCGATCAGGAAGCCCATGAGGCGCGATGCAAGCAGCGCGAGCCGGTCGGCACGCCGGATCAAGCGCGAGATCCAGTAACTATTGATGCCGTCGGTGACGATCATCCCAAGCATGAACAGCCCGCCTAACAGCAAAGCATATTCCCATCCGCCGAAGCGCGTTGCGGTCAACGCAAACAAGCTCGCCTGGCTGATGGTGTCGAACGATATGGCAAACAGTGCGCCGATCAGCGCCATCAGGCCGGGGTGGGTAGCGTTGGCAAGCCGGCCAAGATACCGCGCCTTGAGGCCCACC
Organism: uncultured Oxalobacteraceae bacterium; assembly: GCA_965650885.1. Lineage (GTDB taxonomy): Bacteria > Pseudomonadota > Gammaproteobacteria > Burkholderiales > Burkholderiaceae_D > Rugamonas. The sequence goes on along the minus strand of CBFGQI010000002.1, from coordinate 18,792 downwards.
GGCTGCACCGGTTGCCCAGCCTCCGCATTCAGCGCCGCATGCAGGTTCATCAAACCCAGCGCCACCAGGAAGCCGATAGAGATCCAGGCTCCGTAAAACTCCAGCCAGTCCGGCACAGCCCAGCGCAAGGCCAGGGCATTGATGGCCAACGCGATCAGGACGACCACCACGCCGTGGCCGAAAGAAAACCAGACCCCGCAAAAGCGCGCCAGTCGCGGATTGGCACGTGCATTAAACCGGGTCAAGCCGTCAACCATGGCGAGATGATCGGCATCGAAGCCGTGTTTCATGCCCAGGAAGTAAACAATCAGGGCCAGTGCAAACAAGTTGTCGGGTAAGGTGTCGGCCATATGTGCTCGAAGTTTGGCTCACCGTCGATGATGAGTTTTGTCCAAACTTCTAGCAAGAGTCATACCCGAACCATCGCCGCCCTACTCCACCCAGCTGAATCCATCCCGCGCCAGCAGTGCGAACGACTCGGAAGGCCCCCAGGTGCCGGCCGCGTATGCATTCGGCTTTTCAGCCAGCGCACCCCAGCCATTGATGATCGGCTCGGCCCACTCCCAGGCTGCCTCCAGCTCGTCGCGCCGCATGAAGTGCGTGAGCCTTCCTCGCACCACGTCGATCAGCAAGCGCTCGTAGGCTTCGGCACGGCGCTGCGAGAACGCCGACTGCAGGTCCAGGTTCAGCGCCACCTGCTGCATCTGCATGCCGCTGCCCGGTTGCTTGGCCATGATCTGCAGCTTGATCGCTTCTTCCGGCTGCAGTTCGATCACCAGGCGGTTGGCGACGCCGGCCGGGTTTTCCGGGAACAGCGGGAATGGCGGATTGGCGAACTCGATGACGATCTTGGAGGAACGGCGCGCCATGCGCTTGCCGGTACGCAGGTAGAACGGCACCTTGGACCAGCGCCAGGTGTCGACGTAGGTGCGCAGCGCCACGAAGGTTTCGGTGCTGCTGTCTTCGGGCACATTGCGTTCTTCCAGGTAGCCCGGCACTTCCTGGTTGCCGCTCACGCCGCGCACGTATTGGCCGCGCACCGTGTCGCGCGCAATGGTGGCCAGGCTGAAACGGCGCAGCGAGCGCAGGACCTTGAGCTTTTCGTCGCGCACGGCGTCGGGCGCCAGCGATGCGGGCGGTTCCATGGCGACGATGCACAGCAGCTGCAGCAAGTGGTTCTGCACCATGTCGCGCATGGCGCCGGCGCTGTCGTAGAAGCCGGCGCGGCTGCCCACGCCCAACTCTTCCGCCACCGTGATCTGGACGCTGGTGATGTTCGGCGCGCGCCACAGCGGTTCCAGGATCGAGTTACCAAAGCGCAGGACCATCAGGTTCTGCACGGTTTCCTTGCCCAGGTAATGGTCGATGCGGTAGATCTGCGATTCCGCGAAATGCTTGCCGACGGCCTCGTTGATTTCGATCGCCGACGCCAGGTCGCGGCCCAGCGGCTTCTCCAGCACCACGCGCGCGTTGCCGTCGACCAGGCCGGCTTCGGCCAGCTTGTCGCAAATGGTGGTGAACAGGGACGGTGCGGTGGACAGGTAGAACACGCGTTCGGCGCCGGGGCGTGACACGGCGGCCAGCGCGCCCAGCCCTTCGGCCTGCACGTCCACCCGCACGTATTCAAGCAATTGCAGGAAGCTGCGCCATGCCTCTTCGGTGAAGTTGGTGCCGGTAATGAAGGAGCGCGAATTCTCCTCTACAAAGCCAAGGTAAGCCTGGCGGTCGAACTCCTGGCGTCCGGTGGAAATGATGCGCGTCGCCGGCGGCAGGTTGCCATGCAGGTGAGCCATGTACAGCGCAGGCAAGAGCTTGCGCATGGCGAGGTCGCCCATCCCGCCGAAGATGATCATGTCAAGGGGAAGGCTGGTGTCGGCTTGAGGAGTAGAGTTCATGTCGAGGCAAATAGTCATTCACGAAAGCAAGTCAGAACGCTAATCATACCTAAAGTCTCAATTGGCGGCAGAAACCCGCCGCGCCGGCCGGGCCGCCGCCCTTGCGGTTTGCACTGGGCGGGCCCCACTTGACTGCCACTTCGTGTTGAGCGAGTATCGACGTACTCATATATCCAACCAAGCCAGAGCGATGGCCCGGGCAGCATTTCGATTGCTACTACTTGCCAGCTTTTTGGCGGCGCGCTGTGCGCTGGCCGATGGCTTGCTTTATCCACGGCCTGAGACATCGGACGATGAACGCGGCACCTACACCTACCAGCTGTTGCAGCTGGCATTGACCAAGGCCGGCAGTTCCCGCAAGCTTGAACTCACCCAGCATGTGATGCCGCAAGGCCGCTCGATCGTCGAGATCGCGGCAGGCAGCGGCAAACTGCACGTCATCGCCACCATGACATCGCGCGAACGCGAAGAAAAGCTGTTACCCATACGTATCCCCATCAGCAAAGGCTTGATCGGCTGGCGCCTGCTGCTGGTACGCGCGGACCAGACGGAGCTGCTGCGCCATATCGACTCGCTGCCAGAGCTGCGGCCGTACCGGATGGCCCAGGGCCACGATTGGCCGGACCTCGGCATCCTGGGCCACAATGGTTTGCAAGGTGCGGCAGTGTCCAACTATGCGAGCCTGTTTGAAATGCTCAAGGCCGGCCGCATCGACTACCTGCCACGTTCGGTCATGGAAGCTCCAAATGAAGCGGCACGGCACAAGGAACTGGCGATCGAGCCCTACCTGCTGCTGCACTATCCGGCGCCCGACTATTTTTTCGTCAACCGCGCCGACATCGAGTTGGCCGACGAGATCAGGCGCGGCCTGGAACTGGCGATCGCCGACGGCTCAATGGACAAGCTGTTTTATCAGCACTACGGCAAGCTGCTGCGTCAGGCAAACCTCGACAAACGCCGCATCCTCGAACTGAAAAATCCGGAACTGACGCCCGAAACGCCCTTCGAACGCAAAGAGCTGTGGTTTCGCCTGGAAGATCTTCGGCGCCTCCATTGAAGGTGGCGAACCCGAAGCGCGTACCGAAATGTTTGTTTACAGTGTCGTCATACTGACGATACTGTAAACTATGGAAAATTGAAAAGATAAATCTGCCCATGAGGCAAACGATCGAACAATCATGAATAGCTTACCGACCGAAAATCACCGAACCCGTGTTGCAGCCGAACGGCGCGAACGTACGCGCGCGCGCCTGCTTCAAGGCGCTCTGCAGGTGTTTTCCGAAAAAGGGACGGGGGCTGCTGTAATCGACGACGTGATTGCCCTGGCAGGCATGTCGCGCGGCTCGTTCTATAACTATTTCCGTACCAACGAAGAATTGTTGCAAGCGGTTTCCACAGAAATTGGCAATGAGCTGCTGCGCATCATTGACCCTGTGGTACAGCAGCGTGAGGATACGGTTGCTCGGCTGGCCTGCGGGACCAGGCTGTTGCTGCATACGGCGCGTAAGTATCCCTTGCTGGGTACTTTCCTGGCGCAATTGGCCTGGCCGGCTGCGGCTCCGCACCTTCAGGGTATCCAGTTTCTGGGACGCGACCTGCAAGCGGGGATCGAACAGGGTAAATTTGATTGCGATATTCGCATTGGCATCGACCTGGTCATGGGTGCCATGTTCAGTGCGGCGAGTTCGCTGGCGTTTGAACCGCTCCCGGACGTGTATCCGGAAGCGATGGTAAAAGCGTTACTCAAAGGATTAGGGGTTAAGGAGCAGGCGGCTGCGAAGGCGGTCGCTGCCCCCCTGCCCGATGTGACGCTCGAAGAGAACTCGATCCTCTTAGGAGCCCTCGTCAGAAAAACTTGATCAGGCGGGCCTGGAAGAAGTCACCGTGTTTCGCAAAATGCGAAGATACCGTCCGCATATACTGCACTGTGAACGGGACATTCAGCCCAGGCACCAAGGTAGTAAAGAATGCCCCGGCGTTAGTTGAACGGAAACGGCTCGCACCCCATACGTTATTGCGGTCATCCTGATATTGCTGCGCATGGATTGCATGCACGCCAAGCACCCCGATCGCCGTCTTGTACGCAGCCGCAAGTTCCACACCTGCCCAATTGCCACTACGTAGTTCGTTATCGCCATTGCGCGTGTTCAGCCCCAGGGTGAACTTGGCAGCCAGGCCGAATTCCGGCGTAGGCAGATAAGCGGCTTGAATGGCCGGGCGGAACGTATAGAAGTTGCCAGTTCCGATATCGGGACCGGGATTGGAACTGTACTTGCCGGTCGGGAGAATAAGCGACGCGCCGCCAACGACGCGGAGTTTGCTGTCGGCATACAACCAGCCGCCCTGCAACTCGGTATCACCAAACCCCTTCACACTTCCGGTGTCGGCCGAGGCTTGCGCGGCAATCCCGGCCTGGTATTGGCTTGAAAACTGTGCTGCGGCCGCAGCCTGCGTCGCGGCGGGTATCGCTGGACTCCAGTGCAAACCTGGCGTTGCCGCGTTAGCCACGACTGTCTGCTGTTTATGGCCATACGGGATGTTGACACCCAACGCAAGGCGGCCACCGCCATACCGATCCGATGTCACGTATGCGACGCCGAAATTGACCAAGTCCATGGGTCCAGTCGCGTCAAGAGTCGCAACATTTTCAGAATAGGCCGGGAAAAGCGCTGCCGGAACAGGCGCCGGCAATGGCACCACCCCGCCCGGCACTGTACGGGTGATGTTTCGTCCATCCCCACCGGTCACTTTGTCGATGCGCACTGCGGTCGCCGCTGCGCCAAAGGCCCATCCCGACTGGTTGGGCGGTGCAAAGATCTCCCCGCCCAGGGAGCCTGTCAGGTTATAGCGGATTTCAAAACCTTCTGCCGCCTGTGCCGGGACGTTCGCCAGGGCCATCGCGCCGGCAAGCACCACTGTCTTTGCTTCCCACTGCTTCATTGCGTCTCCTTTGTTTTAATGTAAGTCAGGTTGGTGTACAGGCTTCAAGCTTGAGTTCGTGCAGAGGCATCGACTGCAGCATGCCGAGCGTGCGCAACAGGATTTGCTGCACTTCCGCTACCGGGCCGTCGTGAAGGATGGTGCGGTCGGGCCGAACGACGGCAATCCAGCCAACCGGCGCAGCTCCAGGGAGCAGCACATCCGTCATTTCCTCCCAGAGGTCCGGCCCGGCCAGGTGACTGCCGCGCGGATGCAGTTGCACCATGCGACCGCCAACGCGCTGCCATTCGTTCTGCCAGCGCGCATCGAGGTGGCGTAAGGGATCGCATCCAAACGCGAGCAGTGTCAGTTCCTGCCCCAGCATGTTGTCGCTTGGCTGTACCTTTCCTTCAGCACCCTGGCGTACCAGCCCTTGCGGCAACAAGCCGCCGCGCATCAGGCGCGAGCCGGACTTGCCGCGCATGAAGAGCCCTCGCTTGAAGCGATTGATTGGCTTGATCTTCAATTCCTCGAACAACGGCCGGGTCAATGGAAATGCCCGCAACAGGCTCACAAATCCATGCACGGCCGTCGCGATCAGGCGGTTGCGTGGCATCACCAGCTTGCCCATCATCAGTGCCAGGTTGATGATCGAGCGGGCGTGCGGGCGGCGTTCACAGTCGTAGCTGTCGAGGATATTGGAAGAGGCACGTTCCTTGCTGACCCAGGCAAGCTTCCACGAAAGGTTGGCCACGTCGCGCAATCCGGCCACCAGGCCCTGGCCGACAAACGGCGGTGTGATATGTGCCGCATCACCGACAAGGAATACGTTTCCTTTCGAGAATCTGCTCACGATGCGGGCATGGAAACGGTAGACCGCCGTCCGTTCGATCGAGATTTCTTCTGGCTTGCACCAAGGTGCCAGCAATTCCCTCAATTTTTCCGGAGACTCCATCTCTTCGCGCGTCTCGCCGGGCTGCAGCATGAATTCCCAGCGCTGGCGGTTGCCCGGGGCAACCATATGCGGCGTCGGGCGGCGCGGATCGCATATGAATTCCACGTGGTCGATCGGATTCGGCACGCCTTGTGCGTCAACCACCAGCCAATCCTGGGTAAAGGTCCGTCCTTCGAATTCCATACCCATATGGCGCCGCACGAATGAATTGGCACCGTCGGCGCCGACCAGGAAGCGTGCCCGCACGACTTCGCGCTCACCGCCGGCGTTGCGGATCTCTGCAGTGACGCCTTGCGCACCATCGCTAAAGCCGAGCAATTCAGCTCCTAGCGTAACCTGCACTTTGGAATAGGCAGCCAAGCGCTCGCGCAGGACTTTCTCCAACTCCGGCTGATAGAAGGTCACAAGTGGGGGGTGGCCATCGGCTACGCCTGCTGTACTGGCACGGGCGTAGTTGCCGAAAACAGGAGATCGCATCTGGACCTGCGAAATTGCATGCGTAGCGAAAGCACCGTCTTCAAGCCCTGCCATTTGCAAGATGCGCAGTGCTTCGTTGTCGAGCGCGATCGCACGCGGTGCCTTGAAAATTTCCAAAGACTTTTCAATAACCCGCACGCGCACACCATAGCGGCCCAGCATATTGGCGGCGGCAGCGCCTACCGGCCCGAGGCCGACCAGCAAGACGTCCACTGCTTCGGGAGTTTGAGATTCCATGATTTGATCCGTATGAGTTAAACGCTCAAGCTGCCAGCTCAACCTGGATGGCAAAGCGGCCCAGGAGTTGAAGGGCTTTTTCTGCGTGCGCCGGTGCGCAGGTGAGGACGGCCACCGAACCGCGTTGCGGGTCTGCTCGCACATGCAGTTGCGCAGGGATGGCATTGCTCGCCAGCTGGTCGCGCAGCACATGCTCCGCAGCCCGCATGCGAAGCACTGCTTTGGCCACCTTTCCGATGGTCGTCAGCGCCATCTGCTGCAGGATTTCGACACGCACAGGCACTGCGGCGCGTTCTGGCACCAAGTCCCTGGCAGCGGCAGTAATCTCCTCCACTGTTGCGGTGGCACCGGGCTTCAAAGTCACAAACGCCATCGGCAATTCCCCGGCGTGCGCGTCAGGCTGGCCGACTGCCGCCACCATTGCAACTGCAGGGTGACGCAACAGTGCGTCTTCGATCATTGCCGGGTCGATATTGTGGCCGCCCCTGATGATCAACTCCTTCGCGCGGCCGGTCAGGTGCAGGTATCCCGATTCGTCCAAAAAGCCCAGGTCGCCCGTGTTGAGCCAACCAGGTGCCAGCCAAATACCTTTGTTGTCGGCATCGCGAAGATAGCCCGGGAAGACATTCGGCCCGCAGATACCGATAACGCCGGCTTCCCCGGGGATGCATTCAGCGACCGCATTGCCCGCCGAGTCCACTTTCCATGCCTTCACCTGCTGGTAAGGCAAACGGATGCCGACAGTCCCCGCCCTGCTCTCGCCCAGCGGCGGATTTAACGTCGTCACGCAGGCGCCCTCCGTAAGACCGTACCCTTCGGTGAGGCGAATGCCGGTCGCCGACTCGAAACGGCGGGCGACCTCGCGCGGCAATGGCGCCGCGCCGCAGGCGGCGTAGCGGACAGACGAAATGTCGGCCCCGTTCAACGGCAATGCCGCGAGGTTGGCGTAAATCGTCGGCACGCCACTGAAGCTGGTTGCGCGGAATCGTTCGATCAGCTGCCAGAAATTGGGCATAATGTTCTCGCCCCGGTAGCCAGATGGCGTCAACATCACGACCTCCGAGCCGCCGTGGAAGGCCGCCAGGCCTGTCACCATCGCACCATTGACGTGGAACAGAGGCAGTCCGCACATCACGACTCCCGGCCTGGGCTCCATGGCACACAACATGGACGCGACATAGACCTCGTTGGCGTGGCGGTGCACGGCGATCTTCGGCAAGCCAGTGGTGCCGCCTGTATGGAAGTAGGCGCAAATGTCGCTCTCCGCAAAACGCCTTTCAGAAAGAAGGTGGTCTGCAGGTTGTCGGCGCAACGTGGCGTCGAAATCCAGGACCGTCACCGTGTTGCGCTGCGGCCGCTTTGCCATCATTGCCAGTGTCCGCACGACGCCCGCCTTCAGCGTGCCAAGATATTGCGCGGCATTGACGACATAAAGCGTGCGAATGGACGGGCACCGATCTACTACTTCAACAGCCTTTTCCCAGATGTCGACCCCTGGCAGCGGGCCAAGCGTGACCATGGCTTCCGCACTGGTCTCATTGACGATGCTCGCGATGTGATCAACATCCAGCATGGGATTGACCGGGCTCGCAATCCCTGCGGCTTGTGCGCCAAGCAGCGCAAAATGCGTTTGTGGAAAGTTCGGAATCAGCAGCGTGACAGCCTTGCCAGGCACGATGCCGGCGTGATGGAAGGCATTGGCAGCTTGAGTCGCGCGTTCCTTCAGCGCCAGGTAATCAAACGTGAACACTTTATCGCCAGCGTTCCCGGTCATTACGAAACGCAAGGCAATCCTGTCGGGATGGCGTTCACTCGCCTGGCATACGAGTTCATATGTACTCTGTGCCGGCTTACGCTGCGCCCAGCTTATACTTTCAAATGCCTGCACGTCGGCGATGGTGCGAATCTCGAATGGCGGGTTTGGGTCGGTCATTACAGTCTCCTAGATCATGTAAGCGCGCTCAGTTGCACCCGGCATCAATACCGGGCGTCCTGGCAGTTCTTCTTCGTAATGCGTGTATGCGCCAGCGGCATCGCCCAGCACGTAGCTACGGACTCTTGGCAGCGCCAGCGTTCCAACGGTCGCAGCCAGCTCTTCGAGGACAGCGCAGTTCGCGCTGAATACACTCCAGGCGTAACGTGCTCCGAGCGGCGCCAGCGCACGCATTCGGCGCTTCTGGCTGAACGACGCCATCCCCCCCCTTAACAGGCCAAACCGGTCGAAATTCCCGAGCAATGGATGGACTGTCGTGGCATGGCCGATTGCTTGGGGGCCAAGTAGACGCAGCAATGCGCCTTCGTCGTCCCAGTTGGCAAAATTCAGGGTTGCAGCAAACCGATAAGGCAAGGCTGACAATTCTTCGCGATCGCGATCGATCACCAGGGAAGCTCCGGCCCTGCGGCACATGGGAAGGCGGCCATTGCTTCCGGTTGCCGCAACATTCGCACCGCGGCGCTTCAGCAACTGCACCGCAATCATCCCCAAGCCCCCGGTGCCGCCATGGACCAATACATCGAAGCCTTCGAGGTTTGCAGCGCCGAGGCCTGAATCCTGCAGTGCCTTCGCGACGGTCAGGAAGTTATACGGGACTGCTGCCAGAAGGGCACTCGACATACCCATTGGCTGCAATACGGCATGTGAGGCGCGCACGACTACACAGCTGGCATGCGTACCCCGGCTTGACGGCGGAGCGGCCCCGAAGACGGCATCGCCTTCCCGCAAGTGGAAGACGCCCCGTCCGACACGCATGACGCGGCCTGCAAAATCGTTACCCAAGGTCAGAGGCAACCTGGCCGCCCCCATCAAGGAAAACAGCGACCGGCCATACCCCGATCCGCGCCGCACGTCGATTGGGTTGACCGACGCCGCTTCCACCGCGACTTCGATTTCACCCGTACCGGGCGCCCGCCGAGGAAACTCGCACAGCACAGGCCGAGCTGCGGCATCGAACTTCTCGATCGCGGCCGCAAGGTAGCCCGCGCTCATGGCAACACGATCCTGTTCCGTTGTTCGCCCAGGTCAATGGCGCCATCGTCGGTACGGATGGAGCTCCGCATCACGTCGCCGGGCTGCAAATAGGCCGGGTTGCGCAAGCCCTTCTTGATGAACAGGCGCCATTTGGCCGGCTCCGAAAGCAGGTGTCGTACAAGCCACATCTGCAACCTGCCCGGTGCGCGCGCAGCACAGCCCGCAGGCGTCCCCGTGGCAATCAGGTCGCCGGGGTACAGGTTGTGCAACCCAGACAGCTCGGTCAATGTCTGCTGCGGCTTAAAGATCATGTCGCCGCAATATGCGTCCTGGCGCGGCTGTCCATTCACGGCTAGCCGCATATGCAGTTCGGGCCAGCGCAGCCATTCAGCTGCATCCAGAAGGACCAGGTATGGCCCCGCCGGACCAAAGGTGCGGTAACTCTTCCCTTTATAGAACTGCGCCTGCGGAAGTTGCACATCCCGCGCCGACACATCATTGACGATGGTGACGCCGGCCAACCATTCATGCAGTTTGTCCGGGGCGACTTCGACCGGCTGCAGGATCGGCTTTCTCAGTACCAGGCCCAATTCGATTTCATAGTCCAGCAGACGCACGTGGGCGGGCCGCACCACGTCATCGCATGCGGACGCAAGGCAGGAGGATGCCTTTGTAAAAATCGTATTGAAGCCGATCTTGTCGGGGTCCATGCCGGACTCCCGCACATGGCTCGCATAATTAATGCCCTGGCACAGGAACTGGCGATCCTCCGTGATTGGCGACAGAAGGCGAACACTGTCCAGCGCAATCGTCGCCTGGGCAGGCCGGCTCGCCCGTGCCTCATCCATTCCGTCGCGGATGAAATCGCTGGTGCTGTTGAAGCGGCCCGCCAGCGGCGCAATACTGCGGTCGTGGACCACACCCCAAACCGCCTGTCCGCCATATTGGTAACGCACTACCTTGACTGCCATGTTGATTTCCCTCGAATTGATCAGAGCCACGGACGGCTCTTGGCGCCGGTGGCCTGCATCAACAAGCGCACGCGGTCCACTGAAAGACGGCCGGAGTGAATCAGGCGCGCCACCTGGTAAATGGTCTTGAGACTTGGCCGCGGCACCATCGAAGAAGGAACGTCCGCCCCCCAAGCCCAGATGCCGGCCAGGTCGAGCGGCAGATAATGCGTTTCGTAATCGGAAGTGAAGACGTCGCCGTCGGTGTAGTGCTCGAACTCCATGCCGTCCGGGTCGTACCAATAATCAAATAACTGGCTTCCCAGCGTGTGGCGGCCAATGCCCCACATATGGCGATGTCCATTGGCGCGCAAGACGTTCTGGCCGTGGCCAAGCGCATCCAGGTCGAGCACCTCGTAGGCGCTGTGCTCATATTTGTCTTCGATGCCGCCGGCCAGCACTAAAGTGTGATGGTCGGCGGGCTGTGCGCCGCGATCAAGTCGGAAGAAAGCCAGGTTTGGCGAGCCGTCCGGCAGGTATTGGACGTCGGTGGGAATTACCCCAAGGTGACGCATGTACCACTTCGCCATCTCCGCAAAATCCACGGTCTGCAGTACCACGTGGCCGATGCGCGCTACCAAGGAAGGTTCAATGGGCGGCCTCACGATTGCGTTCAGTCTGGGCGTCAGACCGGGACCATTGCTCGTGATATGGGTCGGCTGCCGCATCGGCAAAGGCGCAACCTCATCCTGCCCAGCGATCATCCAGACCAGATTGCCGGCCGGATCAGTTAGCGCAACGCCCTCGCCTCCTCCCGGAATCGCACTACCCGCCAACTTTTGGGCACCCGCCTGGGTTTCCAGCCGGGCCAACTCGCCAGGATCGGCAACGGTAAATGCTGCGCCCACATAGCGCGAACGGCGCGCGCGATTGGCAACGTAAATGCATGGTGAACTATCCGCACCACGCATGACGAGACGCTCCGGGGTCCTCGACACCACGCACATGCCAAAGTCGGCCAGGAAGCGCTCAGTCTCCGCAAGGTCTGGCTTCTCGAACATGAGGAAGGCCAGCGCTTGCGCTTTAGCGAGCGCTGCGGGCCGAACAAGTTTTTGTATTCCGGCAGGAAGAGCGCTTTCCGGATAGGCCTGGCTCTGCCGAAGGACGGCGTCAGGTGATGGCATATGGTCTCCGTTGCATTTTTCTGCGGAGCCGTTTCGGCTCCAATACTGACATTATCGTCAGTTTGACGATAGAGTCAATATGAATTTAAAACGACGGAAGGAAACGCCGCAAGCGACGTTGCGTGCGCACCTCGGCGCGCCACCGCAAATGCGCGGCTTAGACTTGGGAGAACACTTGTTTATGGATGCGATGAAGCGCGACTCGCGCGGCGCATCAGGAATGGGGACGAAAAAAAACGGCCTCGTTTCCGAGGCCGTTTTTTCGTATTCTGGCGGAGAGGGTGGGATTCGAACCCACGGTAGGGGGACACCCTACGCCTGATTTCGAGTCAGGTACATTCGACCACTCTGCCACCTCTCCAGGTACTGCATTTAACGGTGGTCGCCGTTGAGAGCCAAGATTATAGCAGCCCTTCCGGAAAATGGAAGGGCTATTTTCAACTTTATGCTACGAGCTTGGTCAGGCCGCCCATATACGGCTGCAGGACGGCTGGAATCTCCACCGAACCGTCGGCCTGCTGGTAGTTTTCCAGCACGGCGACCAGGGTGCGGCCCACCGCCAGGCCGGAGCCGTTCAGGGTGTGCAGCAGTTCCGGCTTGCCTTGCGCGTTACGGAAGCGCGCCTGCATGCGGCGCGCCTGGAAGGCTTCGCAGTTCGACAGCGAGGAAATTTCGCGGTAGGTATTCTGCGCCGGCAGCCATACTTCCAGGTCGTAGGTCTTGGCGGCGCCAAAGCCCATGTCGCCGGTGCACAGCTGCATCACGCGGTACGGCAGGCCCAGGGCCTGCAGGATGTATTCCGCCTGGCCCACCATTTCTTCCAGCGCTTCGTACGATTTCTCCGGATGCACCACCTGGACCAGTTCAACCTTGTCGAACTGGTGCTGGCGGATCATGCCTTTGGTGTCGCGGCCGGCGGAGCCGGCTTCGGAACGGAAACATGGGGTGTGGGCGGTGACCTTGATCGGCAGCGTTTCCATCGCCACGATCTCGTCGCGCACCATATTGGTCAGCGAGACTTCGGAAGTCGGGATCAGGTAGAAGTTCTGGCCTTCACCTTCCGCGCCGCCCTTCTTCACCGAGAACAGGTCGGCTTCGAATTTCGGCAGCTGGCCTGTGCCCATCAGCGATTCGGCGTTGACCATGTACGGCGTGTAGCACTCGGTGTAGCCGTGCTTGTCGGTGTGCGTGTCCAGCATGAATTGCGCCAGTGCGCGGTGCAGGCGTGCGATGCCACCCTTCATGACACTGAAGCGGGAACCGGTGAGTTTGGTGGCGGTTTCGAAATCCAGGCCCAGCGCAACGCCAACGTCGGCGTGGTCTTTGACGTCGAAGTCGAAGCTGCGTGGTGTGCCGACTTTGCGCACTTCCACGTTGGCCGTTTCGTCGGTGCCGGCGGGCACGGAGTCGTGCGGCAGGTTCGGCACGGCTTGCAGGAAGGTGCTCATCCTCTCCTGCACGACAGCCAGTGCGGCTTCGTTATTTTTCAGTTCATCGCCGAGACCGGCCACTTCGGCCATCACGGCGGAGGTATCTTCCCCTTTGCCCTTCAACATACCGATCTGCTTGGACAGCGAGTTGCGCTTGCTTTGCAGTTCTTCGGTGCGCATCTGGATGGCTTTGCGTTCGCCTTCCAGGGCATTGAAGCCAGCTACGTCCAGCTGGAACTTGCGGGTCGCCAGTTTGGCGGCGACAGTATCAATGTCTTTACGGAGAAGTTGGATGTCAATCATGTTTTGCTGCCGCTGCGATTAAATTATCGAAAGGGGCAATTGTACCAAGTTGACAGCTCAACGACTGAGTTTTACGCCCTCCGGCGCCGGGCTGTCAGATCTCTGCCGCTTTTTCGGCTGCGGTCAGGCGCTTGGCGCTGACGACCACGGTTGGCATGGTGGCGTCGGCCTTGACGACCACCGGGTCGGCGGCCACGTACAGGACCGGCGGGGTGGCGGTGGCAAAGCTGGTCACAGTGGCCAGGGCTGCAGCGAAGACAAAGATCGCTTCAAAGTTCCTAGGGGCTTTCATGATGTTCTCCTTCAGGTCAGTGTCAAAGTACTTCCGTGCTTCCATGGTTACACTGTACCTAAAGCCTCCCTGCCCTGCCTTGCACTTGCGACGAAGCGCAAAAATGACGGCATGAACTGCAAATTAAGCGCCCTGCAGCCACCCCATCACAGCGCTATTGAAAGCATCGGGCTGCTCACGCATGACCCAGTGCCCACTGCGGAAGGCGATCACCTTGCTGTCCGGCTTTGACTGCACGGCAGCTTCAAAGCTGCGCGTGTGGAAGGGGAATGGCTTGCGCTTGCCATAGATGTACAGCATGGGCCAGCGCAGCTTGAATGGCAGTGCCCCGGGCGCCGGCGTGCTGGCGCGCAGCCAGGCCACCACATGCGGCAACTGCAGGCTTTGGCACGCTTCGCGCGCGGCGCGGCTGCTGCCGGTGGACGCTTGCAGGCGGCGGTGGGCGAACGCCAGGCGCAGGCGCGTGATCCAGTCCAGCGAGGTACGGTAAGTCAGCTGGCTGGAGCCGCCGATCCCAACGCTGATCACCCGGCTCACCAGTTCCGGAAAGCGCAACGCGAATTGATAGCCAAAGATGCAGCCCCAATCGCTCAACATCAGGATGACCGGCCGGCCGCCATTGACCGCTTGCACGGTGTCGGCATACAGCTGGGCCACTTCATCGATGGTGTGGCTGCCCTTGGCGCGCTGGGGGAAGGAAAAGCGTACGCAACGGTAGCGCGGGGCGAACGCCGTCACCTGGGCATCCCACAGGCTGCGGTCGTACGGCCAGCCGTGGATCATCATGATGACTTCATCACCCGCGCCATCGACATGAACGGTGACCCCATCGACTACCAGTCGTTCAGACATGCCCGTCCTCCGTTAAAAGTTTAACAATACTCTACCGTTTCGTTGTTCAACTGTAAAGTATTTGCCGATTCAAACGGGTGGACGGAAGGTCTTCCGTTGTTTGGCGACCATTTTCCGCACGACGCAACCGGCTGCGTGATCATTCACAAGTCCCATGGCTTGCATGAAGGCGTAGACCGTCGTGGGGCCGACAAACTTCCAGCCGCGCTTTTTCAGCTCCCGGGACAAGGCGGCCGACGCCCCTTCGCCCTGAACATCCGTTTCATAGCGCCAGAAAAAAGCCGCCAGCGAGCCCGCCTCCCGCACCACTTCCCTGGCGCGACCCGCATTGTGGATGACCGCCTCGATCTTTCCCCGATGACGCACGATCCCCTCGTCTTGCAGCAGACGCTGGACGTCCGGCTCCCCCAACCGGGCCAGACGGTTGAAATCGAAGCCCAGGAAGGCCTGGCGGAAGTTGTCGCGCTTGGCGAGGATGGTGCGCCAGCTCAGGCCGGACTGGAAGCCTTCCAGGCAAATCTTTTCGAACAGCCTGGCGTCGTCGGCGACGGGAAAACCCCATTCCTCGTCGTGGTAGCGCAGGAATTCGGGCGCCGCGGCACACCAGCGGCAGCGCGGCTTGCCATCGGGGCCGGTGATGGTCTCGCTCATGCTGCCGCTTCCGTCAGCAGAAAGTCCAGCCGCGTGTCGGTCCTGGCCGGCGTGAACCCGGCCAGCGTCACTTCCACCAAGCCATGGGCGACGAAAGGATCTTGTGCCAGCCGTTGGCGCAGCGCCGCTTCGTCGACGCCATGCACCAGGATGCCGCCGCCGGGCTGTCCCAGCAGGTTGCCGGCGGCCAGGAACACGCCGTCATCGAAACCGGCCTGCAACCAAGCCTTGTGCGCGGCCATGTAGGGGGCGGCCTGGTCCCGGCTGCCGGTCAACGTGAGCGAAACAACAAACATCATTCCTCCTTGGAGTGGATGGCGTGCAGCCATGCGTGTAGTTGCGAAACCTCTTGTTCGATAAAGGCCCCATCGTCAAATGCGTTGGCCAGGGTGGCGATGCCCTGGCTGCGGGCCAGCAGGTGCATGGCCAGGCGGTCAGCGTCGGCGCTTGCGCGGCCGCCCATCTGCGCGAACTGCTCCCTGAGCCAGTCGCGGAACAGGATGAACAGCGTATTCGCCTGCGGCAACGCCGGGTGCCCGAGCTTGGCCAGTTCGCTGCACAGCGTGCCGACCGGGCAGCCGTTGCGGCGGATGGCCGATGCATTCATCGCCATCATGTCGATGAAGCGGCCGATGCGCGCGGCCGGCGAGGCAGCGCCGGCCGACCAGGCATCGAGCATGGCCAGGGTCTTGTCCTTGCGCAGCGCGATCACGGCCGCGAGGATCTCGTCCTTGCTCTTGAAGTGGTAATAGAAATTGCCGCGCGAAAGTTCGACCTCGGCGGCGATGTCGGCAAAGCTGGTGTGGCCATAGCCGCGTTCATAGAACAGGCGGTCGGCCGTGCCCGCGATGCGCTCGCGGGTACCCGTTGTCTGTTTATCCATGTCGACAAGCGTAGGACAATTGTCCTACGATGTCAAGTTTTTAAGATTTGCCGGCTTCTTCGTCCAGTTTGCGCAGGTAGGCCAGCTTGTCGGCGATCTTGCTTTCCAGGCCGCGCGGGACGGGCTGGTACCAGCCCGGTTCGGCCATGCCGTCCGGCAGGTAGGTTTCGCCGGCGGCATACGCGTCCGGCTCGTCGTGGGCGTAGCGGTATTCGTGGCCGTAGCCCAGCTCTTTCATCAGTTTGGTCGGCGCGTTGCGCAAGTGGACCGGCACTTCGCGCGATTTGTCGCGGCGCACGAAGGCCATGGCGGCGTTGTAAGCGTTGTAGCCTGCGTTGCTCTTGGCGGCGACGGCCAGGTAGATCACGGCTTGCGCCAGCGCCAGCTCCCCTTCCGGCGAGCCGAGGCGCTCGTACGTCTCGGCGGCGTCATTCGCCATGGTCAGGGCGCGCGGGTCGGCCAGGCCGATATCTTCCCAGGCCATGCGCACGATGCGCCGCGCCAGGTAGCGCGGGTCGGCGCCACCGTCGATCATGCGGCAGAACCAGTACAAGGCACCGTCCGGATTGGAGCCGCGCACGGATTTGTGCAAGGCCGAGATCTGGTCGTAGAAATTGTCGCCGCCCTTGTCGAAGCGGCGCGCGTTCAGCGTCAGCGCGTTCTGCACGAACTCGCCGGTCACTTGTTTGGTGCGTGCGGTGGCGGCGGCGGTCTTGGTCTGTTCCAGCAGGTTCAGGAAACGGCGCGCATCGCCGTCGGCGTAGCCGATCAGGGTGTCGATCGCCAGTTCGTCGAACTCCAGGTCCGGCATGGCGCGTTCCCTGGCGCGGGCCAGCAACTGGCGCATCTCGTCTTCAGTCAATGCTTTCAGCACGTAGACCTGGGCGCGCGACAGCAGCGCCGAGTTGACTTCGAACGATGGGTTCTCGGTGGTGGCGCCGATCAGCGTGACCAGGCCCGATTCCACGTAAGGCAGCAGCGCATCCTGCTGCGCCTTGTTGAAGCGGTGGATCTCGTCGATGAACAGGATGGTTTGCTTGCCGCTGGCGACGAATTGCTCCGCCTGTTCGATGGCGGCGCGGATATCCTTCACCCCGCCCAGCACGGCGGAAATGGCAATGAACTCGCAATCGAAGGCGCGGGCGGACAGGCGGGCCAGCGTGGTCTTGCCCACGCCGGGCGGGCCCCACAGGATCATCGAATGCGGCTTGCCGGACTTGAACAGCAGGTTGAGCGGCTTGCCCTCGCCCAGCAGGTGGCTCTGGCCGATCACGTCCGCCACGCTGTGCGGGCGCATCGCCTCGGCCAGCGGCGGTGTGGGCTCAGGTGCGAACAGGTCTTGCGTCATCATGCCTCAATTGTTGATGACGTCCGCGCCCTTGGGCATGACAAATTTAAACGAAGCTGCATTCAACGCTGGATTTTTTTCAAACTTGCGGAACGACAGGATGGAAGTCTGGCCGAAGCTATCCTTCAGCTCCATCGCTTCCGGCGCGCCATTCTTCAAGCCGATCAGGATTTGCTCGAAACTGGAATCCTTGGCCTTGGGGGTCGCTTTCAGCCACTCCAGGCCATCACGGGTGCCCGCCTCGGACAGGGTGAAGTTCTTTTCCAGGTCGTTGGAGCCGAACAGGATCGCGGCCGGCGAAGAGCCCAGCGCGTCGCCCAGCTTGCGCACGGTGACCTGGTTCAAGTCCTTGTCGAAGATGTACAGCTGTTCGCCGTCCGCCTGCAGCACCTGTTCGTAGGGCTTGGCGTAAGTCCAGATGAATTTGCCGGGCCGGGCGAAGGTGAAGGTGCCGGACGACTGCTTGTCCTTGCCGCCCTGCGCCACCACCTTTTGCGTGAACTCGCCCTTGGCAGCCTTGGTGCTGGCCACGAAAGCCTTGAACTGGTCCAGCGCCGCGGCGCTGGCGGAACCAGCAAACAGCAGGCCGGCGGCTAGGGCCGCCATCAATTTGATCTGTTTCATTAGAATCCTTATTCCGCCGACGCGGTAGGCGCGATGATTTCGCGGTTGCCGTTCGACTGCATGGCCGATACCACGCCGCTGTTTTCCATCTGCTCCAGCAGGCGTGCGGCACGGTTGTAGCCAATGCGCAGGTGGCGCTGCACCAACGAGATCGATGCCTTGCGGTGCTTCAGCACGACTTGCACGGCCTGGTCGTACATCGGGTCGGCCTCGCCCTCCCCGCCGCCGCCACCGCCGCCCGCCATGGCGCCATCGCCGCCCTCTTCCAGCGTGCCGCCCTCGAGGATGCCTTCGATGTAATTCGGTTCGCCCTGCGCTTTCAAATGTTTCACCACGCGGTGCACCTCGTCGTCCGAAACGAAGGCACCGTGCACGCGGATCGGCAAGCCGGTACCGGGCGGCATGTACAGCATGTCACCCATGCCCAGCAGGGTTTCCGCGCCCATCTGGTCAAGGATGGTGCGCGAGTCGATCTTGGACGAGACCTGGAACGCAATACGCGTCGGGATATTGGCCTTGATCAGGCCCGTGATCACGTCCACAGATGGGCGCTGGGTCGCCAGAATCAAGTGCAGGCCGGCCGCACGGGCTTTCTGGGCGATACGGGCGATCAGTTCCTCCACCTTCTTGCCGACCACCATCATCAGGTCGGCCAGCTCGTCGATGATGATGACGATGGTTGGCAGCTTTTCAAGCGGTTCCGGCGCGTCCGGCGTGATCGAGAACGGGTTCGGGATCTTTTCCTCGCGCTTGGCCGCATCCGCGATCTTGGCGTTGTAGCCGGCCAGGTTACGCACGCCCAGCTTGGACATCAGCTTGTAGCG
>CBFGQI010000001.1:0-131335 GCA_965650885.1 uncultured Oxalobacteraceae bacterium | reverse complement strand
TTTTGTCCGGTTGCCAGAGCTGACCCCGACTTTTAAACAGGTAGATTGGCGAGGGCGACGTAGGCTTCGACCGGGACGGCTTCCGGCCGGTCTTGCGGGTTGATGCCGGCGGCCACCAGCTGGGCTTCGGTGAACATGCCGGCCACGCAGTTGCGGATCACCTTGCGGCGCTGGGAGAAGGCTTTCTGCACCACCGCTTCCAGGCGCGCGGCGTCGCAGGCCAGCGGCTGGGCGATCGGGACCATGCGCACGATGGCCGAGTCGACTTTGGGCGGCGGGTCGAAGGCGTCGGGCGGCACGATGAACAGCATGTCCATCCGGTAGCGCCATTGCAGCATCACCGACAGCCGGCTGTAGGCCTTGGTGCCCGGTTCCGCCACCATGCGCTCGACCACTTCCTTTTGCAGCATGAAGTGCTGGTCCTGCACCAGTGGCGCAAACTCGGCCAGGTGGAACAGCAGGGGCGAGGAAATGTTGTAGGGCAGGTTGCCCACCACGCGCAGCTTTTTCCCTTCCGGCACCGGGATGTAGCCGAAGTCGAACTTCAGGGCGTCGCCGGCGTGGATGGTGAGCTTCTCGCGCGGATAGCGCTGCTCCAGGCGCGCCACCAGGTCGCGGTCCAGTTCCACCACGTGCATGTGCGGCAGGGATTTGAGCAGCAGGTCGGTCATGGCGGCCAGCCCGGGGCCGATTTCCACCATGGTGTCGCCGGGACGCGGGTCGATGGCGTCGATGATGTTGCCAAGGACGCGGTCGTCCTGCAGGAAGTTCTGGCCGAAGCGTTTGCGGGCGATGTGTTTCATGTTCTTCTTTCTTATTGGCTGGCCTGCACCATCTGCAGCGCCGCCTGCAGCGCCGTCTGCATGCTGGACCAGTCGGCGCGGCCGACGCCTTGCGCGGCCAGGTCGAGCGCGGTGCCATGGTCGACCGAAGTGCGGATCAGGGGCAGGCCGAGGGTGATGTTGACGCCGTGGCCGAAGGTGGCGTACTTCAGCACCGGCAAGCCCTGGTCGTGGTACATGGCCAGCACGCAGTCGGCGTCCTGCAGGTACTTGGGCTGGAACAGGGTGTCGGCCGGATACGGGCCGCGCGCGTCGATGCCGCGTGCGCGCGCCGCCGCCAGGGCGGGGCCGATGGTGTCGATTTCTTCGCGGCCAAGGTAGCCGTTTTCGCCGGCGTGCGGGTTCAGGCCGGTCACCAGGATGCGCGGGGCCGCGATGCCGAACTTGCCGCGCAGGTCGGCGTGCAGGATGTCCAGGGTTTCCGTCAGGCTGTCGAAGGTCAGCGCGGCGCTGACGTCCTTGAGCGGCAGGTGGGTCGTGGCCAGGGCGACGCGCAGCGGTGGCGCGGCCGTCGTGCCAGGCGCGGAGGCCACGGCAGGCCAGAATGCTTGCGGCTGGCCGGCCAGCATCATCACCACGCGCGCGGTGCCGGTCTGTTCGGCGAAGTATTCGGTGTGGCCGGAGAATGGCACGCCGGCATCGTTGATGGTGGATTTCTGCACTGGCGCGGTGGCGACGGCGTCGAACCAGCCGGCGCCGATGCCTTCGATGGCGGCGTCCAGGGTGGCCAGCACGTAGCGCCCGTTTTCCTTGTCCAATACGCCCGGCTGCACGTGGGCGCCGAGCGGGATGTCCAGCGCGCACAGGCGGTCGGCGCCGAAATGCGGCAAGCCGGCGTTGCGCGCCGCCATGGTGGAAATGGCGCTGATGCGGATGTCGGGGTCGATGGCCGCCGCGGTCATGGCCAGGAAGGCGGCATCGCCCACCAGCACCGCGTTGACTTGATGGCGCATGGCCCACGCCGCGCGGATGGCGATTTCCGGCCCGATGCCGGCCGGTTCGCCGGTGGTGATGGCGATGGCCGGTCGGCCGCCGGGGCGCACGTTTGGGCGCCGCATAGCAAGGTTGGCGCTCATGGTGTGCCGGCCCCGCTTACTTCAGCGATTCGTCGCGGAATTCGACGTAGGCGCGGTCGCGCACCTGGCGCTGCCAGTCTTCCACCGCTTCCACCAGCTTGCGCTCGCGCAGGGCATTGCGCGCCGCGCTGCGCTGCTTCTCTTTCGAGACGTCGTCGGTCTTGCGCTCCAACACTTCGATCAGGTGGTAGCCGAAGGCCGTTTCCACCGGTTCGGACACCTGGCCCGGCTTCAGGGCGTTCATGGCTTGCTCGAATTCCGGCACGATGTCGCCCGGGTACAGCCAGCCCATGTCGCCGCCCTTGCTGGCGGAGCTGTCGTTGGAGAACAGGCGCGCCAGTTCCTCGAACTTGGCCGCCTTGTTGTCCAGGCGCTCCTTCAGTTCCAGCAGCTTGCGCTTGGCGTCGGCCGCGCTCATGGTCGGCGTGACTTTCAAGAGGATGTGGCGGGCATGGGTTTGCTGCACGGTTTCCGCAGCCGCCGCTTCGGCCATGCTGCGCTTGTCGACCAGCTTCAGGATGTGGAAGCCGGCCGCGCTCTTGATGATCGGCGTGTTCTGGCCCGGCTTCAGCTTGCCCAGCGCTTCGGCGAAGATCGGCGGCAGCGCACTGCCGGGGCGCCAGCCCACGGCGCCGCCTTGCAGCGCGTCGGAGGCGTCGGAGTAAGTGGCGGCCATCTTGGCGAAGTCGGCGCCGGTGCGCAGCTGGCGCAGCACTTCCTCGGCGCGCTTCTGGCGCTGGGCGATCACGTCCGGCGCCGCGTTTTCCGGGATGCGCACCATGATCTGCGAGATATTCATCTCGAACTGCTCGGCCGCCGCCGCCTTTTCCGCCGCGATGAAGTTGTCCACTTCCGCTTCCGAGATATTGATCTTGTTGTCGACCTCATACTCGCGCAGGCGCTGCATCACGATCTCTTCGCGGATCTCTTCGCGGAAGGCGGCAAAGGTGGTGCCATCCTTTTCCATCTGGTTGCGCAACTGCTGCACCGTCATCTTTTGCTGCTCGGCGATGCGGGCGATGGCGCGGTCGAGCATATTGTCGTCGACGCGCACGCCCATTTCCTTGGCCAGCTGCAGCTGGGCGCGTTCCACGATCATGCGCTCGAGCACTTGCTTGCGCAGTTCGGCGCTGTCGGGCAGCGCCAGCTTTTGCTGCTGCATGCGCGCCACGATGGACGCCACGCGCTCGGCCAGTTCGCGCTGGGTGATCACTTCATCGTTGACGATCACGGCGATGGCGTCGATCGGCGTGTTGGCCGACTGGCCCGGCGGCGTGAAGCCCTTCGACGGCGCGGCGGAGGCGCCGGACGCCGGGGCGGCCGGCTTGGCCGGCGCCGCGCTCTTGGCGTCTTGCGCCAGGGCCGGGACGGCGAGGGAAGCACACAGCAGGGCAGCAGCTAATTTGATCGGGTGCATATCTGAAACGCTCTTGTATCAGTGTTGAGGAAATCGAAAGCTTATCGGACGCTTTCATTCACGCGGCGGTAGCCGGGGATGCTGTTTTTCAGCACTTCCAGCGGGTTGCCGAAACCGAACTTGGACAGCCCGTTCAGCTCGAGCTGGACGAAGAACTGGGTCGAAGTCTTGTTGGCGGTGGTGACGAAGCGCTGGGCGCCGGCGCGGAACACCCAGCAATCGCAGTTGTATTCGACGCCCAGCACGCTTTCCAGCACCTTGTGGTCGCGCAGCGAGTATGACACACGGCCGACGCCGAACCACTTGGCCGAGATCGGCCACTGGGTCGACAGGTCGGCATTCTTGAAGCTGTCGCGCACGTAGCGGTAGCCGGCGTTGATCACCTTGTAGGCGCCCGGGGTGTACTGCAGCGTCATGTTCGAGGTGGTGACCTTGCTGGTGCTGGGGTTGTACTGCACCGCGCTGTCCACGCCCCACGATTCGGAGATGCGGCCGGTGGCCGCCAGCAGCATGTCCGAACGGGTGCTGTTGACCGGCGTGCTCTTGTCGATCTGCACGCGCTGGTCGGCGAAATAGAAGCGCTGGCCGAAGGCCAGGCGCAGCCGCTCGGCGCCGTTCGATTCGAGGAAGCGCGACACCACGGCCGCCGTCACCTGGTTGGCGTCGGCGATGCGGTCGGAGCCGACGAAGCGGTTCTCGCTGAAAATCTGCGAGAAGTTGAAGGTCGACGGCGCGGTATCGAAGTTGGGGAAGTCGTCCTGCGCGCGGTACGGGGTGTACACGTAGAACAGGCGCGGCTCCAGGGTTTGCGTCATCGCCCGGCCACCGAGCTTGGCGTCGCGCTCGAATACCAGGCCCGAGTCGAGCGAGAAGGTGGGCACCGCGCGGTCGAGCGAACGCGAAGGGTCGCTGCCGAAGGCGTCGAGCTGGTAGGCGCTGGCGTTCAGCATCACTTTCGGCGTCACGAAATACGAGGGGCCGATGATCGGGTACGACACTTGCGGCACCACCACCAGGCGGTTGCCCTTGATCAGGTCGGGGTGCCAGAAGCGGGTCAGCTCGGCGTCGACCTGCCAGTCGAAGCCGCCCACGTCGTAGCGCGCCGCGTGGAAGTTGACCGCCGGCAGGCGGTCGTAGGGGCGCGTCACGAACAAGTCCGGATTGTTGACCGAGTCGGGATCCTGCAGCACGTGGTACTTCTGCGCGCGGGCGGTCAGGCTCCAGTACTCGCCGCGGTAGTCGGTGCGCAGTTCCTTGAGCAGCTGGCGCTCGGCCGACGAGGATACGGTCTTGGAAAAGTCGTTCGGGTAGTTGTCGTCCGAGGCGGCGCGCAGGTTCCAGCCGAACGTCCAGTCCTTGGCCAGGCCTTGCGTGTGCGCCGTATGCAGCTGCCAGCGGTCGCGGTCCGCTTCCTTGTCGTTGGGCAGGTATTCGAGGAAGGTGCGGCCCTCGTAATAATTGCCGGCGCCGGTCTCGCCGATGTAGCGCGCGACCGCGCCCAGCTGCAGGCCGCGCCGCGCGATATAGCGCGGGTACAGCGTCAGGTCGCGGTTGGGCGCGATATTGAAGTAGTAGGGCGCGGTCAGTTCGGCCCCGCCCTTGGACGAGTACGACGGGGTCGGCGGCAGCCAGCCCGAGCGCCGCGCGCCCGACAGCGAGAACGACAGCGCCGGCGTGCCGATGAAGGGCACGTCCTTGAAATAGATGATGGTGGCGCCGGCGGTGCCGACGTCGCGGCCCTGGTCCAGGTTGAGCGAGCGCGCCTTCAGGTACCAATCCGGGTTCGGCCCCTGGCACGTGCTGTAGGTGCCGTCCACCACTTGCGCTTCATCCTCGCTCAGGAAGTTGATGCGCTGCGCCTTGCCCTGGGCATTGTTCAATTCCAGCTGGTAGGTCGGCTGCAGCATGTAGCCGCGCCCCGTTTCCATGTTCAGTTTCAGTTCATCGGCGGTGTAATAGTCGCCGAAGCGCCAGATGCGCACATTGCCCTTGGCTTCCAGCTCCTGCTCCACTTGCAGGAAGCTGGCCGCATCGGAGGTCACGCGCATCTTGTCGCGCACCACTTCCACGTCGCGCAGCAGGCGCACCTCGCGCTCCGGGCGGCCGGCAATGTCTTCCGCGCGCACGGTGGTGACGGCATTCTTGTCTTCCACGCGCGGCGTGCGTTTGGCCGCTGCAGGCGCCTGGGCATGGGCGGGCAGTGCGGCGGCGGCGGCGGCAATGGCGGTCAAGGCGAACGCCCAGCGTTTGGTGTTGGGTGGAGCCAGGAACCGGGTCATGGGTGGTACGCGTGAAACACCATAGAGGCGATTTTTTAATGTGAATCCCTTATTATATGGGAATCTTTACCCACAACTGGATTCCGCAGGCTGTTTCAATGTCTTTATTGTCTAATTTACCATCCCCAGCCGCCGATCCACGCCTTGCCGAGCTCAAAGCGTGGCTGCAGGGCACGGGCCTGGTGGACGCCGCCTCGGCGCGCCCGGCTTCCGTCGACGCCAGCTTCCGCCGCTATTTCCGCGTCGACGTGCTGCCGGCCCACCGCGCCGCCCACGGCGCCACCCTGGTGGCGATGGATGCGCCGCCGCAGCGCGAAAACGTGCCGGCCTTCGTCAAGGTTGACCGCCTGCTGGCCGCTGCCGGCGTGTCGGTGCCCGTGATCGTCGCGGACAACATCGGCCAAGGCTTCCTGCTGCTGTCCGACCTCGGCAATACGACCTACCTGCAGGCGCTGAACCACGATTCGGCCGCCACCCTGTATGCCGAAGCGCTGGCGGCCCTGGTCAAGATCCAGCAAGCCAGCCAGCCCGGCGTGCTGCCGGAATTCGACCGCGCCTTCATGCTGCGCGAATTGAATATCTTCCCGGAGTGGTACATCGGCAAGCACCTGGGCACCACGCTCACCGAAGCCCAGCAAAAAGAGCTGGACAAGGTATTCGAAGCGATCCTGGCCAACTGCCTGGCCCAGCCCCAGGTCTTCATGCACCGCGACTACCACTCGCGCAACCTGATGTGGATGGACGAGGGCAACCCCGGCATCCTCGATTTCCAGGATGCCGTCTACGGCCCGATCACCTACGACGCCGCCTCGCTGCTGCGCGACGCCTACGTGTCGTGGGACGAGGAACTGGTGCTGGACTGGCTGATCCGCTACTGGCAGCATGCGCGCAGCGCCGGCCTGCCGGTGCGCAAGGACTTCGACGATTTCTACAAGGACTTCGAATACATGGCGCTGCAGCGCCACCTGAAGATCCTTGGCATCTTCTGCCGCCTGAACTACCGCGACGGCAAGCCGATGTACCTGGGCGACCTGCCGACCGTGATGGACTATGTGCGCAAGACCGCCAACCGCTACCGCGACCTGAAGCCGCTGATCAAGCTGCTCGACACGCTGGAAGGCACCGCGCCGCAAGTCGGCTACACCTTCTGAGGGGCGCCGCATGAAAGCCATGATCCTCGCCGCCGGCCGCGGCGAACGTATGCGTCCGCTGACCGACACCTGCCCCAAGCCGCTGCTGCACGTGCGCGGCCGCCCGTTGATCGTGTGGCACATCCTGAACCTGGTGCGCGCCGGGATCACGGACATCGTGATCAACCACGCCCACCTGGGCCACATGATCGAGCAGGCGCTGGGCGACGGCTCCCAGTTCGGCGCGCGCATCCAGTATTCGCCCGAGGCGGAAGCGCTGGAAACGGCGGGCGGCATCGCCAACGCCCTGCACCTGCTGGGCGACGAGCCTTTCCTGGTGCTGTCGGGCGATATCTATTGCCCGCACTTCGATTTTTCCGAAGCGCTCGACGTGCTGAAGGACAAGGACCACCGCGGCGACCCGTATCCGCCCCACGTGCGCGACATCGCCTGGGTGTGGCTGACGCCGAACCCGTGGCACAACCCGGACGGCGACTTCGCGCTGAACCTGTACACGATTTCCGGCCAGGGTTCGCCCAAATGGAACTTCGCCAATATCGGCGTGTACCGTCCTGAAATGTTCGCCGCCATCACGCCGGGCCAGAAGGCCGGCCTGGGCAAGCTGTTGTTCGAGTTCGCCGACCAGGGCCGCATCGGCGGCGAGATCTACCAGGGCGAATGGGTCAACGTCGGCACGGTGCGCCAGCTCGAAGAGCTGAACGCGGGCATGGATTCATGAGCCCCTACCGCGAACGCCGCGCGCGCCTGCTGGCCATGATGGAACCGGGCAGCGTGGCCTTCATCGCCACCGCGCCGGAAGTGGCGCGCAATGCGGACACCGACTACCCCTACCGCCACGACAGCTCCTTCTACTACCTGACCGGCTTCACCGAGCCGGAAGCGGCCCTGGTGCTGGTGGCGCCGCGCGGCGCGGCGGGCGCGCAGAGCATCCTGTTTTGTCGCGAAAAGCACCTGGAATCGGAAATCTGGGACGGCTACCGCCACGGTCCCGATGCCGCACGCGAAGCCTTCGGCTTCGACTTCGCCTTCCCGATCGGCGCGCTGGACGAGCATATGGTGCGCCAGCTGTCCAACGCCAGCGCCTTGTACGCGGCCATGGGCCGCAGCGCCGATGCCGGTGAGCAGCAGCGCCGCTGGCTGGAGGGCGTGCGCAAGCTCTCGCGCAGCGGCACCACCGCGCCGCCCGTGCTGCGCGACCTGCCGCCGCTGGTGGACGAAATGCGCCTGTTCAAGGACCAGCATGAACGCGCCATCATGCTGCGCGCCGGCGGCATTTCCGCCGCCGCCCACGCGCGCGCCATGCGCTTCGCGGCGTCGCGGCGGGACGCAGCCGGCGGGGCCGGCCTGCACGAATACGAGCTGGAAGCCGAACTGCTGCACGAATTCCGCCGCAACGGCGCCCAGTACCCGGCCTACACCCCGATCGTGGCCTCCGGCCCCAATGCTTGCGTGCTGCACTACAACGCCAATCACCGCCGCATCCAGGACGGCGAGCTGGTGCTGATCGACGCCGGCTGCGAACTCGATGGCTACGCTTCCGACATCACGCGCACCTTCCCCGCCAATGGCCGCTTCAGCCCCGCCCAGCGCGAGCTGTACGAGCTGGTGCTGGCGGCCCAGCAAGCCGCCTTTGCCGCCATCGCGCCGGGCCGCCAATACCACGACGCCCACGATGCGGCCGTGCGCGTGCTGGCGCAAGGCATGCTCGACTGCGGCCTGCTGCAGGGCACGCTGGACCAGGTGCTGGCGGAGAAAAAGTATACGCAGTTCTACATGCACGGCACCGGCCACTGGATCGGCATGGACGTGCACGACGTCGGCCTGTACCGCGACACTTCGCGCGAAGACAAGCCATCGCGCCTGCTGCAGCCAGGCATGGCGATGACGGTGGAACCGGGCATCTACGTGCGTCCGGGCGAAGGCGTGCCGGAGCGCTACTGGCATATCGGCATCCGTATCGAGGACGACGTGATCGTCACCGAGAACGGCTATCAGCTGTTGACGGGCGGCGCGCCCAAGACCGTGGCCGACATTGAAGCCTTGATGAAATGATGGACGTCGATATCGCCATTTGCGGCGCCGGTCCGGTGGGTATGGCGCTGGCAGCCCTGCTGGTCAAGCGCGGCGTGCAGCCGGACCGTATCGCGCTGGTCGACGCCAAGCCGCTCGAACAAGCCATGCAGGACCCGCGCACCCTGGCCCTGTCCTATGGCAGCCGCCAGATCCTCGAGCAGGTCGGCGCGTGGCCGATCCACGCCACCGCGATCCACGAAATCCACGTCTCGCGGCGCGGCCAGTTCGGCCGCAGCATGATCACACGCGACGAACACGATCTGCCGGCGCTGGGCTACGTGACGCGCTACGGCGCCATCGTCGAAGCATTGGGCACGGTGTGCGCCGGCCTGGGGATTGCCGCACTGCGCCCGATGCGCGTGACGGGCAGCGATGAAGCGGCCGACGGCGTCACCCTGTACCTCGACAGTGAAGGCCAAGGAGACCGCGTGCTGCGCGCCGCCATCGTGGTGCAGGCCGAGGGCGGCCTGTTCGGGGAGCAAGCGGCCAAGGCCGAGCAGCGCGACTACCGCCAGACCGCCATCATTGCGCAAGTGCACAGCAGCTCGCCGGTGCCGCACCGCGCCTATGAACGCTTCACCAGCGAAGGGCCGCTGGCCCTGCTGCCGCAGGACGACGGCTATTCCCTGGTCTGGTGCGCCCGCCCCGCCAGCGCCGAAGCCCTGCTGGCATTGGACGATGCCGCCTTCCTCGCCAAACTGGGCGACACCTTCGGCGAGCGCCTGGGCAAATTCACCCAAGTGTCGCGGCGCCTGGCTTTCCCGCTCGGCCTGAACGCCGGCGTGACCGGCAGCGCGCGCTGCATCGCCGTCGGCAATGCCGCGCAAACGCTGCATCCAGTGGCCGGCCAGGGCTTGAACCTGGGCTTGCGCGACGCCGCCGAACTGGCGCGCGCCCTGGCACGCGGCGCCACGCCTGCCGCGCTGGCGGACTACGCCGCGCAGCGCCGCCGGGACCGCAAGCTGACCGTGCGCCTGACCGACACCATGGCGCGCATCTTCGCCAACGAGTCGGCCCTGCAGCCCTTGCTCGGCCTGGGACTGGCCGCCATCGACATCGCCGCCCCGGCACGCGCCGTGCTGGCCGAGCTGATGATGTACGGCCGCCGCTAACAGGTCCCCATGCGCCGCGCACCCGCCATCGCCCTGCTGCTGGCCGCCGCCCTGGCCCCGGGCGCGCCACAGGCGCGCGACAAGATGTCCTGGCTGATGCCCGACGTGCCGCCGGCCTCGATGCCGGTCGACGGCAAGCCCACCAGCGGCATCGCCGACCAGGTCGTGCTGTACATCAGCGCCCGCTGGCCCGAAGCCGAACACCATTTCATCTACGCCAACCCCAAGCGCTCGTGGCTGATGATCGAGCGCGGCGAGCCGGCCTGCGTGGTCGCCGCGCTGCGCAATGCCGAACGCGAAAAGCTGGCCCACTTCGTCGATACCAACCTGGTGCCGCCCGTGCAACTGGTGGTGCAGCACACCAGCCTGGCCCGGCTGCCGCTCAACGTCCACGGCGAGGTGGATCTGCGGAAAGTGCTGGCCGATCCTGCCCTGCGCGGCATCGTCGTCGAGCGCCGCAGCTATGGGGCCGCGGTCGACAGCCTGATCGCAGGCCGTCCTGCCGGGTCGCGCCTGGAAACCACCGCGGTCGGCGACTATGGCCGCAATGTGCTGAAGATGGTGGCGCACGGCCGCGCCGACTATACGATCGACTACGACTATGCGCTGCAATACGCCGGGCGCAGCGAGCCCGAGATCGTCCGCCTGCATACGGTGCCGATCGCGCAGAGCAACAAGCCGGTGCTGGGCGGCATCGCCTGCCCGCGCAATGCCTGGGGCCTGGCGGCGGCCCGCCGCATCGACCGCATCGTCGGCACGCGCGAAGGCGCCGCCGCCATGATCAAGGCGCAGAACAGTTGGCACACGCAGGCATCGCGCCAGCGCTACGCGGCGCAGATCAGCGAATTCCAGCGGCAGCGCTCGCGTCCTACGCCGTAATGCCTTTGTGATAACATGCGCGTCGTTCATTTCTGAAAGGATGCCCGCATGTCGACAGTTACTTACCACGTTCCCTTCAACGAGAGCACGATTCCGGACTGGGATGGCGACGCCACGCTGACCTCCATGAGCGGCAGCCAGATCATCATCGACGCCGGGCCCTTCCGCGAAGAATTCCTCGGCCAGTTCACCATCAACGGCTTGCAGGTGAGCGGCACCGTTACCGGCCTGCGCTTCTTCATCAACCAGAAGCTGGTCTTCAGCATCGACGACATGAAGGTCGACGCCGCCAAGGTGCAAAGCGTGCTGGAAAACGGCGACGACATCGACGCGCTGTTTACCTTCATCTGGGGTGGCGACGACACCATCAATGGCAGCAGCGGCCTTGATTTCCTGCCCGGCTTTGCCGGCAACGATATCCTGAACGGCAACGACGGCAACGATATCCTGTTCGGCGACAGCGGCAACGACACCCTGAACGGCGGTGCCGGCATCGATACGGCCACCTACGCGGGCTTGCGCGCCAATTACACCGTCAGCGGCAACGGCAGCAGCGGCTCGGTCACCGCCAAGGGCAGCGACGATGGCACCGACATCCTGAACAGCGTCGAACGCCTGGCTTTCGTCGACGGCACGCTGGCCTTCGACGTCGCCAAGGGCAGCCACGCCGGCGACATGTACCGCCTGTACCAGGCCGCCTTCAACCGCGAGCCCGATGCCGCCGGCGTCGGCTTCTGGATCGGCCAGTTCGACAAGGGTGTCGGCATCGAGGCGATTGCCGCCGGCTTCATGGACAGCCCTGAATTCCGCGCCGCCTATGGCAGCAACCCGAGCAATACCGAACTGGTGACGAAAATCTATGAGAACGTGCTGCACCGCCAGCCCGATGCCGGCGGCCTGAAGTGGTACGTCGACCTGCTGGAGGGTAAGAAGATCAGCGCCGCCGCCGCCCTGGCCGACATCAGCAACAGCGACGAGAACTACGCCGGCACGATCGCCAAGATCAGCAACGGCTTCCTGTTCACCCCTTACGAATAACAGGAAAACCCGCGGGACGGCCGTCCCGCGGGCCCGGCCGCCTCATTCGGCAGCCTTCACCATATCTTCCAGCACCTTCTTGGCGTCGCCGAACACCATCATGGTCTTGTCCATGTAGAACAGCTCATTGTCCAGGCCTGCGTAGCCGGAAGCCATCGAGCGCTTGTTGACGATGATGGTCTTGGCTTTGTAGGCTTCCAGGATCGGCATGCCGGCGATCGGCGACTTGGGATCCTTGGCCGCCGGGTTCACCACGTCGTTGGCGCCCAGCACCAGCACCACGTCGGCTTGCGCGAATTCGCTGTTGATGTCTTCCATCTCGAACACCTGGTCATACGGCACTTCGGCTTCCGCCAGCAGCACGTTCATATGGCCCGGCATGCGGCCGGCCACCGGGTGGATGGCGTACTTCACCGTCACGCCATGGTGGCCCAGCTTCTCGACCAGTTCCTTCAGCGCATGCTGGGCGCGCGCCACCGCCAGACCGTAGCCGGGGACGATGATCACGGTTTCTGCGTTCTGCATCAGGAACACGGCGTCGTCGGAGGAACCCGACTTGACGTTGCGCTGCGCCTGCGTGCCACCGGCCGCCGCGGCGGAGGTGTCGCCGCCGAAGCCGCCCAGGATCACGTTGAAGAAGGAGCGGTTCATCGCCTTGCACATGATGTAGGACAGGATGGCGCCCGAGGAACCCACCAGCGAACCGGCGATGATCAGCATCGAGTTGTTCAGCGAGAAGCCGATGCCCGCCGCCGCCCAGCCGGAGTAGGAGTTCAGCATCGACACCACCACCGGCATGTCGGCGCCGCCGATCGGGATGATGATCAGCACGCCCAGCACGAAGGCGATCGCCGTCATGACCAGGAACGGTGTCCAGGCCGGCTCGCTGCCGCCGCTGAACACGAACACCAGGCCCAGGCCGACCATGACCAGCGCCAGCACCAGGTTCAGCATGTGCTGGCCGGCGAACACCACGGGCGCGCCCTGGAACAGGCGGAACTTGTACTTGCCGGCCAGTTTGCCGAAGGCGATCACCGAGCCGCTGAAGGTGATGGCGCCGACAAAGGTGCCGATGAACAGCTCGATGCGGTTACCGACCGGCAGCGCTTCGCCGCGCGCCGCAATGCCGAAGGCGTGCGGCTCGGCCACCGCCGCGATGGCGATGCATACCGCCGCCATGCCGATCAGCGAGTGCATGGCCGCCACCAGTTCCGGCATCTTGGTCATTTCCACGCGCTTGGCGAGGAAGGCGCCGATGCCGCCCCCGACCACCACGCCCAGCGCCACCAGGCCCAGGCCCAGTCCGCCCGAGCCGGAACGCGCATACACGTCCATGCCCAGCGCGCGCGCTGCGGCTGCCACCGCTTCCGCGCTTTCCGATGCCGCGGCGGCATCCGCTTTCAAACGCAGGATCAGGGCGACGGTGGTGATGGCGGCAATCGCCATGCCGGCCATGCCGAAGGCGTTGCCCTTGCGCGCGGAGGCCGGCGACGACAGGCCTTTCAGCGCCTGGATGAAGCAGACCGACGCGATCAGGTACATCATCGTCACAAGGTTCATGGTGATGAAGCTCATGCCTTGGCCTCCTTCTCGGATGCCGAAGCGGCGGCCGCCTTGGGCTTCTCCTTCTTCCTGAACATTTCCAGCATGCGCTGGGTGACCAGGAATCCGCCGAAGACATTCACCGCGGCCAGGGCCACGGCAATGGTGCCCATGATTTGTCCGACCAGCCCTTCGGTCAGCGCGGCCGCCAGCATGGCGCCTACGATGATGATGGCCGAAACGGCATTGGTCACCGCCATCAGCGGCGTATGCAGCGCCGGCGTGACGTTCCAGACCACGTGGTAGCCGACGTACACCGCCAGCACGAAGATGATCAGGTTGATGATGGTGTGGCTGACTTCCATTCCTCTCTCCTATTTCCGCAACTGCTCGCCGCCATGGCAGACCAGCGTTGCTTTGATGATTTCATCCTCACGGTCGATGACCAGCTTGTCCTCCTTGTCGATCACCAGCTTGAGGAAGTCCAGCACATTGCGCGCGTAGAGCGCCGAAGCATCGGCCGCCACGTGGCAGGCCAGGTTCGGCTCGCCCACGATGTAGACGCCGTGCTTGACCACCGTCTTGCCCAGTTCGGACAAGGGGCAATTGCCGCCCTGCTCCACCGCCAGGTCGACGATGACGGAGCCCGGCTTCATGGCCTTGACGGTATCTTCGGAAATCAGCACCGGCGCCGGGCGGCCCGGGATCAGCGCCGTGGTGATGATGATGTCGGCCTGCTTGGCCCGTTCGTGCACCAGTTCCGCCTGGCGCTTCATCCATTCGGGCGGCATCGGGCGCGCATAGCCGCCAACACCCTTGGCGATTTCGCGCTCCTCATCGGTCAGGTAAGGCACGTCGATGAATTTGGCGCCGAGCGATTCCACCTGCTCCTTCACCGGCGGGCGCACGTCGGACGCTTCGATCACGGCGCCCAGGCGCTTGGCGGTGGCAATCGCCTGCAGGCCGGCCACGCCGACGCCCATGATCAGCACACGGGCAGCCTTCACGGTACCCGCTGCCGTCATCAGCATGGGCATGAAGCGCTGGTAGGTATTGGCGCCAACCATCACGGCCTTGTAGCCCGCGATATTGGCCTGGGAGGACAGCACGTCCATCGACTGGGCGCGCGTGATACGCGGCACAGCTTCCAATGCAAACGCGGACAGGCCGGAAGCCGCCATGGCCGCAATGTTTTCCCCGTCAAAGGGATTCAGCATGCCGATCAGGACCGCGCCCGGTTTCATCTGGCTGCGCTCCCCGGCGTCCGGGGCGCGCACCTTCAGCACCATGTCCGCGCCCAGCGCCTCCGCCGCGGTGCCGATGGTGGCGCCGGCGGCGGCATATGCCTCATCCGTCACCGAAGCGGCAATGCCGGCGCCCGCCTGCACCACCACCTGGTGTTTGACTGCTAGTTTCTTGACCGTCTCGGGCGTTGCCGCCACCCGGGTCTCCCCCGGCCTAGACTCGGCCGGTACGCCAATCTTCATAATGCCTCCAATAGTGGGAAAAACTGACTAAAATCTAACATGAAATGTTGTCAAGCCAATGTTCCCTGCAGCTATATGTTGCATTGCACAAGGAAAGTCATGCGGTCGTCACAACAGATGGGCGAGATCAGGCTACAATGTCGGGTCTCCTGAGGATGGACCAACATGCCGCGTACCTGGAAACCGAATGTCACAGTCGCCGCCGTTATCGAGCGCGACGGGAAGTTTCTTCTGATCGAAGAAGAGACCAGTGACGGCATTCGCCTGAACCAGCCGGCCGGCCACCTCGATCCGCTGGAATCGCTGGAGCAGGCCGTGGTCCGCGAAACCCTGGAGGAAACGGCCTACGATTTCACCCCGACCGCGCTGGTGGGCATGTATATGTCGCGCTACCGCTCGGCGCGCACCGGCCAGCTGGTGACGTTCCTGCGCTTTGCCTTTTGCGGCGAAGTGGGCACCTTCTACCCGGAGCGGCCGCTCGATGAGGGCATCCTGCGTACGCATTGGATGACGCGCGATGAAATCGCGGCCTGCCGCGAGCGCCACCGCAGCCCCCTGCTGCTGACTTGCGTGGACGAATACCTGGCGGGCAAGCGCGCGCCTTTGGAAATCCTGCATACCCACGTGTCGGTATTCGAAGAAGTCTGAAGCTTTCTTCTAGTTTGGATAATTTGCAACACTTTGCCGGGGGGCGCGCCGCCCCGCGGCGCAATTGGACCGCATCATGAGCAAGAAAAAAGTGGTCATCGGCATGTCCGGTGGCGTCGATTCCTCCGTTTCGGCCTGGCTGCTGAAAGAACAAGGCTATGACGTGGTCGGCCTGTTCATGAAGAACTGGGAAGACGACGACGATTCCGAATACTGCTCCACCCGCCAGGACTGGATCGACGCGGCCAGCGTGGCCGACGTGGTGGGCGTGGACATCGAAGCCGTCAACTTCGCCGCCGAATACAAGGACCGCGTGTTCGCCGAATTCCTGCGCGAATACCAGGCCGGCCGCACGCCGAACCCGGACGTACTGTGCAATGCCGAGATCAAGTTCAAGGCTTTCCTCGACCACGCCATGCACCTGGGCGCCGACCTGATCGCGACCGGCCACTATGCGCGCGTGCGCCACAACGGCGCCACTGGCCGCCACGAGCTGCTGAAGGCGGTCGACCATACCAAGGACCAGAGCTACTTCCTGCACCGCCTGAACCAGGCGCAATTGTCGAAGACCCTGTTCCCGCTGGGTGAAATCCCGAAAACGGAAGTGCGCAAGATCGCCGAGAAACTCAAGCTGCCGAATGCGGCCAAGAAGGATTCGACCGGCATCTGCTTCATCGGCGAGCGCCCTTTCCGCGAATTCCTGAACCGCTACCTGTCGTATAAATCCGGGCCGATCAAGACCCCGGACGGCAAGGTGGTCGGCGAGCACGTCGGCCTGTCCTTCTATACGCTGGGCCAGCGCAAGGGCATCGGCATCGGCGGCGTGAAGTCTTACCAGAACGCCGACGGCTCCTCGGATGCGTGGTATGTGGCGCGCAAGGACGTGGAGAACAATACGCTGTGGGTGGTGCAGGGCCACGACCATCCATGGCTGCTGTCGGATGCGCTGCATGCCGGCCAGGCCAGCTGGGTCGCCGGCGTGGCGCCCGAGGCCGGCCGCATCAGCGCCAAGACGCGCTACCGCCAGGCTGACGTGGCTTGCGACGTGGCCGCTAACGGCGACAGCGAGTTCGCGCTGAAATTCATGGATGCCCAGTGGGCGGTGACCCCGGGCCAGTCGGCCGTGCTGTACGACGGCGACGTCTGCCTGGGCGGCGGCATCATCGACGGCTCAAGCTTCGTCTGACCCTTCGGCCGGGCTGGCGCCCTGCTCGCCGGCCTGCGCCTTCTGCTGCCGCTTTACCGCCGCGATGACGGTGTTGCGGATGGTCTTCAATACCGTACCCGCATTGAACGGCTTCACGATATAGCCGTTGATGCCCATGGCATGGGCTTTCTGGATCGTGGCCTGGTCGAATTCCGAGGACACCATGAAGATCATCGCTTTCGGCCATTCCTGGCGCATGGCCTGCATGGCCGGCAAGTCCGCCTCGATGCAGTCGCGCGAAATGCAGATGATCTGGGGATTGTGCTTGATCAGCAGTACGTTGCCCGCCAGGCAGGTATGGGCCTGGCCGACCACGTCGTAGCCGCCGTCGATCAGCACCGTGTTGAGCAAGCCGCGTGCAATGGCGCTGCCGTCGATGATTACCGCTTTTAACATCAGGAAGTCTTAACGGTGGTCCCAGGCCAGCATGTTCCAGCTCACGCCGATCCGCACATCCGTCTTCAGTTGTACTAGTTGACGTGAAAGATACAACATCTCGCGCTCTTTTCGTAGGCTTTCGCCAACTTTGTCCTTCAGGATGCCCGCGCCGGCCATGATTGCGTCCAGAGTGCCGTATGTGCGCAACAGTTTGGCGGCGGTCTTGACGCCCACGTTGGAGACGCCGGGGATGGAGTCGGTCTCGTCGCCCATCAGCGCCAGCAGGTCGGGCAGCATGCCGGGCGTGACGCCCCATTTCTTCTCGACCCAGGCGCGGTCGTGCCACTCGGACTTGAAATGGTCCCAGATGCGGGCGCCCTCGGCGATCAGGCAGTGCAAATCCTTGTCGGTGGTGGCCACCACCGCCTCGCCTCGGTTTTCGTTGAGCCAGCGCGTGACCACGGTGCCGATCACGTCGTCGGCCTCCACGTCGGGGATGGAGATCGGGCACATGCCGATATTGGTCAACTGCATGTAGAACTGCGGCAGCGCTTCGCGCAGCACTTCCGGCATCGGCTGGCGGCCTTCGCGGTAGCCCCGGTACAAGGTATGGCGCCAGGTGGCGCCGCCGTAGTCGAAGGCAGGCAGGATATGGGTCGGTTCGTGGCCGTTGACCAGGCGCTGGAAGGCGCTGAAGGCATGGCGCAGCGCGATCTCGGCTTTGAGATCCGAGTCCGGCTCCGGACTGGCCTCATACACACGCCGCACAA
This sequence comes from uncultured Oxalobacteraceae bacterium, assembly GCA_965650885.1. Lineage (GTDB taxonomy): Bacteria > Pseudomonadota > Gammaproteobacteria > Burkholderiales > Burkholderiaceae_D > Rugamonas. The sequence continues at coordinate 113,436 of CBFGQI010000001.1, read as the reverse complement.
TATTCAAACCGTCGATGGCAAGCAATCTACCCGTCATAGGCGGCATTTTACCGCACAGCTACCGCCCCCCGGCCTTGGCGCGCACTCAACTTCCGGCACCGCCAGGGAACAGCTGGTCGACCAACTCGGCGATTTTCTTTTCAGCCGCGATAAATTTGCCAAGGCTCGCACCACCGCTCTGCGAGTCATATTTCGCCTGCCCCGCGGGTTTGCCATCGACGAAGACATTGATTTCGGCATAGGCCATATAGGTCGCCAGATCCCAACGCCAGTTGGCGGTATAAGTCGATACGACAGGGCAGGACTGGATCGAAGCCGTGGTCGGCATGCGGCGCACCGCATAGCCCTTGCTTTCCAAGGAACGCTTGAATTGGTCGATGAAGCCAGCGCGCACGGATGGATTCTCGATCACGCACACTTCCTTATGGCTAAAGGCTTGTACCGGCTTTACGGTCTGGTTGATTGCACATCCGCTCAATGCGAGCAGCCCGGTTGCCAGAATGATTCTGTTCATTGATATTCCCATATGAAATATGAGCATCGTAATGGCAACTAAAAGTATCTGGCAAGCCTGGCCGGTTCAGGGTCAGCGCAGCAGTTCGTAAGGCCCGCCGCGTTCGAGGGCGCGCTGGTAGGCGGGCCGGGCGTGGATGCGCTGCAGGAAGGCTTGCAGGCGCGGGTGGCTGGCGCCCAGGCCACCGCGGGCGGCGGCGGCTTCGAGCGGGAAGCTCATCTGGATGTCGGCGGCGCTGAACTCGCTGCCGGCGAACCATTCGCGCTGCGCCAGCTCGGCTTCCAGGAAGGCCAGGTGGCGGTCGATATTGGGCTGCACGAAGGTGGCCAGCACCTTCTGGGCGATGGCGCGCTTGATCGGCTTGACGAAGAAGGGCGCCGGCGACGCTTCCACCTTGTCGAACACCAGCTTCATCAGCAGCGGCGACATCAGCGAGCCTTCCGCGTAATGCATGAAGTAGCGCCAGCGCAGCTTGTCCGGCGTGCCGGCCGGCGGCACCAGGCGGTCGTTGCCGTGCTTCTCGACCAGGTATTCGAGGATGGCGCCCGACTCGGCGATGATATTGCCCTCGTGTTCGATCACGGGCGATTTGCCCAGCGGGTGGATCTTGAGCAGCTCGGGCGGCGCCAGCATGGTTTTCGGGTCGCGCTGGTAGTGCTTGATGTCGTACGCCAGTCCCAGTTCTTCCAGGAGCCACAGCACGCGCTGCGAACGGGAGTTGTTGAGGTGGTGGACGATGATCATGCAAGCACTCCGGGAAAGGTTGTCTGTCCCGCAAGCTTATCAGCTTTTCCAATCCGCATTTCCCCGCCTTCAATCCCGGATTTCCGGCCTTCGTCCACTTCATGACCGCGCCGGCGCGTGGCGGCGCTAGGCTGGGCACTCCGAATTGAAGAAAGGACCCCAGCATGAAGCTTCGTTCCCTGCGCGCCGGCGCAGTCCTGGCTCTCGCCTTGCTCAGCGCCTGCGGCGGTGGCGGTGGCGGTGGCGGCGGCGACAAGGCCGTCGCCACTACGGTTACCACGCAATCCTTCCGCGTGGCCGACCTGCCGGAAACCAGTACCGGCGCCGCAGGCTTCAGCCATGCTGCCAACCCGCAGATCGACCAGGCGGTACAGGCCGCGCTGAAGCAGTTCCACCTGCCCGGCGCGACGGTCGTGGTCATGAAGGACCAGCAGGTCGTCTACGCCAAGGGCTACGGTTACGCCAACCTTGCCACGCGCGCGCCCATCAAGCCGGAGCACCGCTTCCAGATCGGTTCCATCAGCAAGTCCTTCGTGGCCACCGCCATCATGCTGCTGGCGGAAGATGGAAAGTTGTCGCTGGACGACCCCGTCAGCAAGCACGTCGGCGGCTTGCCGGAGGCTTGGCGCGGCACCACCATCCGCCACCTGCTGAACCACACCAGCGGCCTGCCGCATGACACCACAGCGGACATGAAAAGCAAGTTCGAAAGCTTCATGGCAGCCGGCGACGTCGAACGCATCGGCATGATCGCCACCATCCCGCTGCTGTCCACGCCCGGCGCCAAATACGAATACAGTAACCTGGGCTACACCGTGGCCGGCCTGCTGGCCAACAAGATTGCCGGCATCGACCATGTCGAGTTGCTGCAGCAACGCGTGTTCCGCCCCTTGGGCATGAACGTGCGCCGGGTCGACGCCGGCGACGCGGTCGACGCCCTGGGCTACCACCAGGAAGGCGGCACGCTGCGCGAGATCAGCAACCCGCCCGGCGAAAACCGCTTCTGGGCCCTGGGCGCCGGCGGCCTGGCCATGAGCGCGCTGGACCTCGCCAAGTGGGACGCCGCCCTGTACGGCACGCAAGTGCTGCAAGCCGCCAGCCTGGCGGAGGTGAGCAAGCCGCAGGTCACGCTGGGCAATGCATCCTGGTATGGCCTGGGCTGGTTCCTGCAAACGGTCAATGGGCACTTCCTGATGAGGCATCACGGCTCCATGAGCGGCTACGAATCCGACTACCGCCGCTTCCCCGGCGCGCGCTTCTCCACCGTGGTGCTGACCAACAGCGGCAACGTGCCGCAGAGCACTCCCGGCGCGCAGCATATCGCCCGCGTCATCGCGGAGCACTTCCATCCCGAACTGGCCGTCAAGTAAACGAAAGGATAACCATGCACATTCGCCCAATTGTGCCCCTCGCCCTCTTGCTGCTGGCCGCCGGCTGCGGCGGCGGCGGCGGTGAAAAAGCCCCCAACAGCACTGCCGTCACCCCCCTGGCGCAGCAATCGTTCAGGATCGCCGACCTGCCGGAAGTCAGCACCATCCCGGCCGGCATGACCCAGGCGGCCAACCCGCAAGTGGATCAGGTGGTCCAGGCGGCACTGAAGAAATTCAATCTGCCCGGCGCCACGATCGCCATCCTGAAAGACAAACAAGTCATCTACGCCAAGGGCTACGGCTACAGCAATATCGCCCAGCGCGCGCCCGCCCGTCCGGAAGAGCGCTTCCAGATCGGCTCCATCAGCAAGATGTTTGTCGCCACCGCCATCCTGCTGTTGGCGGAAGACGGCAAGCTGGGGCTGGACGACAAAGTGGGCAAGTACTACAGCGGTTTGCCGGACAGCTGGAGCAATATCACGATCCGCATGCTGCTCAGCCACTCGTCCGGCGTGACGGGCGACCCGGACCCCTCGTCCACCGATCCTTCCATCGACCGGCGTTTCGACAGCTTCATGGCCGGCAGCGATGCCGAGCGCGTCGCCGCCATCGCCGCCATTCCCCTGCGTTCCACACCCGGCAGCCAGTTCGAGTACAGCAACCTTGCCTACGGCGTGCTGGGCATGCTGGCGACCAAGGTGGCCGGCATGGACCATGTCGAACTGTTGCAGCAGCGCGTGTTCCGCCCGCTGGGCATGACGTCCGTGCGCAAGATCGACGCCGCCAACTCGCCGGCAGGCGGCGCAGCCGGCTACCGGCAGGAGGGCGACAGCGTACGCGAAATCACACTCGGCCCCAACATCTACCGCTTTGCCGCACTGGGCGCGGGCGGGCTGGAAATGAGCGTGCTGGACATGGCGAAATGGGACCAGGCCTTATATGGCAGCCAAGTACTGAAGCCGTCCAGCCTGTCCGAAATGACCAGGGCGCAGATCGCGACGGTCAACGGCTCCTACGGCCTGGGCTGGTATTTGTTCACCGTCAACGGGCGGCCCCTGTTCAAGCATTCCGGCAGCATGGCGGGTTTCGTGGCCGAGTACCGGCGCTGGCCCGACGACCGCTTTTCCACCATCGTGCTGACCAACAATGGCGACGTTTCCCTCGATCTTCCCGGTGCGCTGCATATTGCGCGCGCCGTCACCGACGTGCTGCAGCCGGCATTGTCGATCCGTTAGAAGGATCCGCGTCCGACATGGCTGCACCCGCCTCTGTCAGTGCGTTAACTTCTAATGCATAATAGGCAATCGCAACGAAGTCGCCGCCGCATGCGTATTGCCGCCCTGATCATTTTCGCCGCCCTGCTGCTGTACTTGCAGGGCTCTTTGCACATGTTCGTCGGGCAGCGCGACTTGGGCGAGGTGGGATTCCGCACGGCGGTGGCATTGGCCTACTTCAGCGTCGCCGGTGCCCTGGTCTGGCTGGCCAGCACCCGCCTCGACCCATGGCTGGCACGGCGCCTGCCCCGGTTGCCGGCGCGCCTGCTGGCGGGCGCCCTGGCCTTGTTGTGCGCCATGGCTGGCGCGACCGCCATCCTGTATGGCGCCGTCTTCCCGCTGCTGATGGGCCGCCCGGTGACCGGCACCGGCCTGTATGCCATTGCCTACAAGGCTTGCGTGGCGGCGCTGCTGGTGTACGGCTGGCTGGTCTTCAACCGCAGCAACAGAAGCAACCAGGACGCCGCGCAAGGCCTGCAGGCGGACACCAACCGCCTCGCCGCCGACCTTGGCCGCGCAGAACTGGCGATGCTGCAAGCCCAGATCGAGCCGCATTTCCTGTTCAACACGCTGGCGCTGGTCAAGCGGCAGTACCGCACCGATCCCGCGCAAGCTGCGCAGGTGATGGATACCCTGGCCGCCTTCCTGGAGTCGGCGGCGCCGGCCCTGCAACAGGATAGCTGGACACTGGGTCAGGAACTGGACCTGGTGCAGCTGTACCTGGACATCCTGACTTACCGTTTCGGCGCCACGCTGGCGCACCGGATCGAGGTGCCGGACAGCTACCGCCAGCAGCCCCTCCCCGCCCTGGTGCTGGCCACGCTGGTGGAAAACGCCGTCCGCCACGGTCTTGCTCCCAAGACCGGCGCGGGCAGCCTGTCGGTCACTGCGCAGGAGCGCGACGGCGGCCTGCATATCGAAGTCGCGGACGACGGCGTCGGCCTGCGCCAGCAATCGGGGAGCGGCCTCGGACTGACCACGGTGCGGGCGCGCCTGCGCAGCGCCTTCGGCGATGCCGCCCGGCTGCTGGTGCAGCCCGGCCAGCCGAGCGGCGTGCGCGCCACCGTCACCATCGCAGGAGCGGCCGCCAATGCGCATTGACCGCACTGCCTGCGCCTTCGCCGCCGCGGGCGCCGCCAACGCGGTGCTCTCACGGATGTACAACGCCCCCGCGTACCTGGCCGCAAACGGCATCGCCTTGCTGCTGAAAGTGCTGCTTGTGCAATTCGTTGTGTACTCGGTCGTCGGCCTGGCCCTGATGCTGGCCCTGCGCGGTGGCGCTGCGCCTGCGGCGATGCTGCGACGGCCGCTGCGCTTCATTCTGGTGCTGAGCGCCGCGAGCGCGCCGTTGTCCTGGCTGTCCTGGGCGCTGGAGGTAAGCATCTGGCGGGAACGTGCCGTGCTGTGGGGGCTGACGCTGCCGGGATTCGTCAACGGCTGGCTGACCATCATGCTGTGGGGCGGCCTGTTCGGCTGGCTTTATCTGCTCTGGCTGCAGCGGCGCGACGACCGCGCGCGCCTGAACGGCATGCTGGCCGAACGCGCCCTGCTGGCGCGCCAGGTCGCCCAGGCGGAATTGCTGGCCGCGCGCACCCGCATCGACCCCGTCGCCGTCGCCGCCGAACTGCGCGCAGTGCAGGCGCGCTACGCTGTGGCGCCGAGTGAGGGCGCGGCCCTGCTGGACCAACTGATCGGCCGCCTGCGGGCGGCGCTGAACCGAGGCAAATGACCCTATCCCCCACCGCCCTGATCGTCGAAGACGAAATCGCACTGGCCGACGAATTGCAGGAGCAGCTGCAACTGCTGTGGCCCGAGCTGCGCATTGTCGGCCGGGCGCACAGCGGCGAGGACGCCTTGCGCTGCGTGATGGCGCAGCAGCCGGACATCGTCTTCCTCGACATCCAGATCCCCGACCCGAACGGCCTGCAAGTGGCGCGCATCATCCGCGACCGCTGCCACATCGTCTTTGTCACCGCCTACGACGCGCACGCGCTGGAAGCCTTCGAGCGGGGCGCTGTCGATTACCTGCTCAAGCCCGTCGTCAGCGAGCGCCTGGCGATGGCGGTGCAAAGGCTGCAGCGGCAGGTGCCGCAGGCGCCGCGCGACCTGGGCGGCCTGCTCGACCAGCTGGAAACGCCGCCAGCCACGTCGCGCCACCTGCGCTGGATCACGGCCACGGCCGGCAATGCGATGCGCCTGATTACGGTCGATGAAGTGGTGTTCTTCCAGGCCGCCCACAAGTCCACCCGCGTCGTGCTGGCCGACTCCGACCTCCTGATCAAGAAAAGCCTGAAGGAATTGCTGGCCGAGCTGGACCCGGAGCAGTTCTGGCAAACCCACCGCTCCACCGTCGTCAACGCGCTGCATATCGCCAGCATCGGCCCCAAGCTGGACGGCGAGCTGGCGATCATGCTCAAGTCGCGCCGCGAGCAGTTGCCGGTGTCGGAAGCCTTCGTACGCCGCTTCCGGCAGATGTAGGTATAATGATGCATTCGTTTTGCATCTTTATTAAGCATGCTGCCCCTGACCACCGAATCGATTGCCACCCTGGTCCACCAGTTCTACGACGGCGTGCGCGCCGATCCGGAACTGGGGCCGGTATTCGATGCCGCCATCGACGACTGGGAGCCGCACCTGGCGCGCATGGTGGAGTTCTGGAGCACCACCATGCTCGGCACCAGGAGTTTCCAGGGCAACGTGTACGGCAAACACATGGCGCTGCCGGGCGTGCAGCCGCAGCACTTCGAGCGCTGGCTTGCGCTGTTCCAATCCACTGTGGACCGCCTGTTTGAACCGGCCGTGGCCCAGGAATTCCGCGTCGTGGCCAGCCGCATTGCGCAAAGCCTGCAATATGGCTTCTTCGGCCAGGTCCATTTCAGCTGAAGGCGTCTGCCGCGCACATGACCGAATAGCTGGCTTGCCAGCGCCGCAGCGTGTCCGGCAGCACGTGCGCCGGGCGGGGCGTCGCGATGAATTCCCCTGCCGCCTGCGCGCAACCGGCATCGTGCGCGCGCAGCCAGTCCAGCAGGTCGGCCACTTCGCAGCACGCGGCATCGCCATCGAGGCGGTCGTCGGCACGCAGCGCCAGACGCGACGGCGCCATGCCCGCCTGGGCAAGCAAGTGCATCACCGCGCCGCGCGTGGTGCGCCCGTCCAGCACCCGCTGCGGCACGGGCAGCGCCAGCACCAGGTCCAGCTCAAACCCTTCCCCGTCCCACATGCGCAAGGCTGCCAGCGCATCGCACACCAGGTGCAGCACGAACAGCTCTTGCTCGGCAATGCCGGACAGCGCGGCGGCAATGGCGGGCGATGGCGCCAAGCTGCCATCCTGCAGGCGCCAGCGCACGGCGGCCTGCACGCAGGCGACGCTGCCGTCGCGCGCCGCCACGTGCGGGTGGCACCACAATTCGAACTCGCCGAGTTCGAGGGCATTACCAATCATATTTCACCTCAGCGGAGTAGGAACGTTGCGGGTACGGGTGGAAGTTCCAGTACTTGTAGTTGTTGGCGTTGTCGACCCCGAGCGCCACGCTCCAATGCCGGTCGATGCGGTAGCGCAGGCGTGCGTCGACCGTGAAGTATTTGCTGGCGCCCTGGTAAGCGAAGCCGTTGATGTCCGTGTTGTCCAGCGTCGAATACTGCTTGCCGCTGTAGCGCGCAGCCAGGGTCGCACTGAGCTTGTCGCTGACGCGGTAAGTCGCCAACGCGCTGGCGCGCCATTCGGGGATGCGCGGCTGCCATTTGCCGACGCTGGCCGGGAACTGGCTGTTGCGCTTGATCTTCGAATCGGTCCAGGTCAGGCTGGCTTGCAGGTCCAGTCCATCCAGCAGCACGTTCTCGTCCGACCACGCCGTTTCCAGGCCGTGCGTGCGGATCAGTTCCACGTTCTGCACATTGGTCACATTGGGCGTCACCAGCACATTGGTCTGCGCATACAGCGCATCGCTGTTACGCTCGAAAAATGCCGTCAGGCGCAAGGCCGAATTGCCGGCCAGGCGCTCCGCGCTCAGTTCCGCGGTCCAGGAGCGTTCGGCTTTGAGGTCGGGATTGTTGTTGACCAGCGTACCGGTGTTGTTGACGCCACCCTGGTACAGCTCCGATACCGTCGGCATGCGCACGGCGCGGCCGGCCGATGCCTTCAGCGTCCAGTCGTCGCTGGCCTGGAATGCCACTGCCGCCTTCGGCGAAACGAAATTGTCGCTGCGCACGGCGTGGCGCACGACAGCCAGCGCGTTGGCGGTTTCTCCTTCGCGCCCTGCCCAATGCTCGAAGCGCGCCCCCAGCACCGCCTTCCAGTCCTGGGCCAGGCGCCAGGTATCCTGCAGGTACAGGCTGTCGATACTGGTGCGTCCGGAGAAGGATTGGTTGCGCGCACCGGGCGCCCCGTCCAGCCAGTCGGCAGTGGCACGTTCGATGGTGGACAGCTTGTAGGCAGCGCGCTGGTAGCCGAAGTCGACGATGTGCGCGCCGCGCATCCCGCCAGGGCGCCAGGTGCCTTTCAGCGCCAGCGTGTTCCAGCCGGTGCCGCCCTGGTCCACGACGCGGCCTGCCCCGCCATTGGCGGCCGCCGGGCGCGCCGTGGTGGGCGCGCGCAGCACATCGCGGCTGTAGTCGTACAGGCTGGCCGCCAGCTCCCAGTCGAACACGCCCTTGCTATTGCTTTTCACGGTCAGCCCGTGCATCAGGTGGCGCAGTTCCTCCTTCGAGGCATTGAAGTCGGCTGCCGCCAGTGTGAAACCGCGGCCATTGATTGAGACCGCGCCGCTGTACACCGGCCTGCCTGCCGCATCGCGCAGGTAGGTGTTGGGGCGGCCGTCCGAATCGTTCTGCCACCAGCCGAGCGAATAGCTGGCGCGCACGGTCGGCGAGAAGTCGTATGCGAGCTTGACCCTGGCGTGGTCCTGCACCGTGCTGTACTGGGTTGCCGTGCCGAGGATGAGGATATCGCGGTTGCTGCGGTCCTTGCCTGCCACCGCGCCGGTGACCGGCAGGCCGGCAGCGCCTGCGGTTCCGGCCGCGGCCAAGCGCGTGGTATAGGTTTGCGGCTGGCCATCGCTATCGGTCCGGTTGACGCTAACCAGCCAGGACCACGCGCCATGGCGGCTGCCCAGCGACATGCCGGCCTGGCGCGCGCTGAAGGTGTCACTGGTGTGATACAGCTCGAAAGGCTGGCGCACGTACGCCACGCGGGCATGCGCCTCGAATTGTTTCGGCATGCGGGTCTGGTAGTCGACCACGGCGCCCACGGAATTGCCGCCGTAGGCTGCCGAGAACGGCCCGTACAGCACGTCGACCCGTTCGATTTCCTCCGGCGCCACCATGCCCCAGCGCGGCGCGAAGGTGGCACCGTTGCCCAGGTAGTTCGACAACAGCACGCCATCGGCATACACCGCCGAACGGGCGCTGTTGCCGGTGCCGGAGGCGCGGGTGGACAGCACGGCATGGTTGTAGTCGCCGATATAGCGCTTGCGCACCAGCAGGCTTGGCATGTATTTCAGCGCGTCTTCCGCGTCGCTGGCATTGATGGTGTTCTCGATCTGGGCGCGCGTGATGCCTTCGATCGTGGTCGGGATCTGGGTCGGCAACGACGTCGGATTGACGCCGGCGATGACGACGGTGCCGATCAGCTTGAGCGGCGATTCCCCTTCGTGGTCGGCCAGCGCCGGTGCGGAAAAGGCGGCCAGCAGCGCGGCGGCCAGGGGAATGGGACGGATATCCATGATGCTTCCTTTTTTGTCGTGCAAACGAGCGCCTTGCGACCGCGCCGTCGCGCGGCGCGTGCAATGCAGGGCTGGGTCAGGGCGGAAGGATCAGGCGCCAGGCGGGGCGCGCGGCGGCGGCGCCAGGCGCTGCTGCTGCGCCGCTGGCGCAGGCGCCGGCAGCGAGGGTGCGGCGCGTGCCGGCGAGAGCACGGCCAGCGCATTGCCGGTGGATGGCGGCGGCACGGTGGGCAGGTCCGCCTGCACCATGCAGTAGCCGCACTTCTGGACCACGTGATGCGCGGCGGGCTGGTCATGGCAGTGGGCGGCGCCATTGTCGCCGCAGGCTGCCGCCAGCAGCGAAGACACAGCCGGCGCGGAAACAGCCACCAGCATCGCAAGCAATGCGATCCTGACGATATTGGCTAATTGTTTCCTGCTCCAGGCCACGATGGTTCCCGCAATGTCACTTTCGATAAGTCACATTGTAGATACCGCTTTTTCGGGGCGACATGCCCTAGATCAAGTTTTGGAAATATGCAGCCGGATCACGCGGCGCGCGGGGCCGCCATCAGATGGCGGCATGGGCGGCGCCGGCGGGGTGGAAGAATCGCCGCAGCTGCCGCAGGATCCACAGCCGCTGCCGCAGCTCGATTCGGTGTTGAAGAAACGCGCCAGCCGCTGCTGCGGCAGGCCGCAGCGTGCCAGGGCGAACACGATGTGCTGGCGCCACGCGGCAGGCAGGTACTTCCGCGCCGCATGCAGCGCGGCCGCTGCCACGACGATGCCGACGATGATTTCCTGCCACATGGTTCAGGCCCCCAGCGCCAGCGCGACGCGGTATGTGATGAAGGTGGCGGCGTAGGCCAGGGCGAACATATAACCGGCCATCAACAGCGGATACTTCATCGAGTTGGTTTCGCGGCGCACCACGGACAGCGTGGACAGGCACTGCGGCGCGAACACGTACCAGGCCAGCAGCGCCAGCGCGGTCGGCATGCCCCAGCTGGCCTGGATCACCGGGAGCAGCGTATTGGCCAGCTCGTCGCCGGTCTGCGACAGCGCATACACGGTGCCCAGCGCCCCCACCGCCACTTCACGCGCCGCCATGCCCGGCACCAGGGCGATACAGATCTGCCAGTTGAAGCCGATCGGCGCGAAGACGAATTCCAGCGCGCGGCCCAGCATACCGGCCACGCTGTAGTAAATCGGCGGGTAGCTGGCGCCTTCCGGTGCGCCGGGGAAGCTGGACAGGGCCCACAGCAGCACCATCAGGGTCAGGATGGTGGTCCCCACGCGGGTCAGGAAGATCTTGGCGCGCTCATACAAGCCGATCGCCAGGTTGCGCATATGCGGCCAGTGGTAGGCCGGCAGTTCCAGCATCAGCGGCTGGTTGCGCTTGGCGCGCATGGAACGCTTCATGAACCAAGCCACCGCCATGGCAGAGATGATGCCGGCGAAGTAAAGGCAGAACAGCACCAGCCCTTGCAGGTTGAAGGCGCCCCACACTTCACGGTCGGGGATGAAGGCGGCAATCACCAGCGCGTACACCGGCAGGCGCGCCGAACACGTCATCAGCGGTGCGATCATGATGGTGACGATGCGGTCGCGCGGGTTCTGGATGGTGCGTGCGGCCATGATGCCGGGAATGGCGCAGGCGAACGACGACAGCAGCGGGATGAAGGCGCGGCCCGACAGGCCGACACCGCCCATCAGGCGGTCGAGCAGGAAGGCTGCGCGCGGCAGGTAGCCGCAATCCTCCAGCACCAGGATGAAGAAGAACAGGATCAGGATCTGCGGCAGGAAGACCAGCACGGCGCCCACGCCGCCCAGCACGCCGTCCACCAGCAGGGAACGCAGCACGCCGTCCGCCATATGCTCCTTCAGCAGCGCGCCCATGCCTTCAACGCCGCCGCTGATCATGTCCATCGGCGTTTCGGCCCAGCTGAACACCGCCTGGAACACGAAGAACATCAGCACGGCCAGGATGACCGGGCCCAGTACCGGGTGCAGCACGATATGGTCGATCTTCTCGGTGCGGTTGCCGCGGTCGTCGGCATCCTTCACGCATACCGACAGGATGCGGCGCACTTCGCGCTGGGTTTCCTCCACCGATACCGCATCGATCGCCGACAGCGGGTTCGATACGCTTTCGTGGAAAGGCCACATGGCGTCGAGCGCATCGACCAGGGCTTTTTCGCCACCGCTCTTCACCGCCACGGTTTCCACCACCGGCATGCCCAGTTCCTGCGACAGGCGGGCCGCATCGATCACGATGCCGCGCTTGCCCGCCACGTCGACCATGTTCAGGCACAGCAGCATGGGCAAGCCCAGGCGCTTGATTTCCAGTACCAGGCGCAGGTTCAGGCGCAGGTTGGTGGCATCGACCACGCAGGCCACCACGTCGGGCGAACGCTCGCCGGCGCGCAGGCCGGCCACCACGTCGCGCGTGATTTCCTCATCGGGGGTGTGGGCCGACAGGCTGTAGGCGCCCGGCAGGTCGAGCAAACGGAAGCTGTGGCCGGCGCCGGACGTGAACTGGCCTTCCTTGCGCTCGATGGTCACGCCGGCATAGTTGGCGACTTTCTGGCGCGCGCCGGTCAGGCGGTTGAACAGCGCGGTCTTGCCGCAATTGGGATTGCCCAGCAGGGCGACCATTGGCTGCTGCGCAAGCGCTTGCGCAGCCTTTTCTACTGCACCCATTATTTATTCCGGTTGGATCGAGATCAGCGCGGCTTCGAAGCGGCGCAGGGCAAAGGTGGCATTGCCGACTTTGATGGCGAGCGGCTCCCCGCCGGGCAGGCCGCGCTTGAGCATGCGGATGCGCTCGCCGGGCACGAAGCCCAGCTCCATCAGGCGGCGCGCCAGGTCGGCGCCGTCTTCGGTATCTTCGGGATTGCCTGGCGCGATATGGATCACCGTTCCGCTCTGCCCCACCGGCAGGGAATCAAGCTTGATCAGGGTAGGAGAAAGGGTCATGGCGAACTTTCCAGGGCGTAATGCATCCGCAGCATTATAAATGAGAATGGTTTTCAATTTCGCTTGCATTGTAGCCCTGTTCGGGTAGAATGGGAACCGTAATGATAATGATTCTCATTGCGAGGATCGCAATCTTAGCCAGAAGGTAATTTCCGAAATGATCGTTTGTGTCTGCAACAACATCTCTGATCGAGAAATCCGCCAAGCCATAGATATGGGTATCAGCTCCATGGACGAGTTGCGCGAAGCGCTCGGCGTGGCCACCTGCTGCGGCAATTGCCTCAGCTATGCAGTGGAAGTGCTGGATGAACATATGGGCAGCGGACTGCAGGAGACTGTGCTCAAGCGCCCATCACTGACCGTGTAAGGAGCGCTTGATGCAGACGATGACTTTCCCGGCCGGGGGCGGCTTCGCCTCCAGCCCCGCTGGCAGCGACAAGCTGACCAAGATCGCGGTAGTCGTCGCCCTGCATGCAGCCCTGGGCTATGCCTTTGTCAACGGCACCATGCACCGCCTGGTGGACCGTCTTCCTGAAGTCGTCAATGTTACCTTTGTGGCGCCACCGCCGCCGCCTCCGCCTGCCGCCCAGCCCAAGACGGTAGCAGTCGCGCCGAAAGCGCCTTCCATTTCCCCGCCGCCGTTGCCGATACTGCCCGTGGTGATCGAGAACACCATTACGCCGCCTGTGCAGGCGCGCGTGACCGAGGCTGCGCCGGCAACGCCGGTCGCTGCGGCGCCGGTGGCAGCCGCACCGGCGGCGCCTGCCGTGCCGGCAGGGCCGCGCGTGGTGTCGGCGGTCGAATATATCCGCGCACCGCAACCGGTGTACCCGTCGGTCTCGCGCCGCATGGGGGAGCAAGGCGTGGTTACGTTGCGCGTGCTGGTCAATGAAAAGGGGTATGCCGAACAGGCGTCGGTGCAGAAGTCTTCCGGCTCCTCCAACCTGGACGAAGCGGGCCGCGCGGCCGTGATGCGCGCACTGTTCAAGCCGTACGTGGAGGATGGCAAGGCGCAGCCGGTGTATGTTGTGGTGCCGATTAATTTTCAGATGTCCTGAAAACCGGTAAACCGGTGTCTGACCCGGAGGGTCAGACACCTGACCCCGGTTTTCCGGTTCTAAAGATCCGCCCACATCCGCAGCAGGTTATGGTAATGCCCGGCCAGTCCGACCGTAGCCTCATCGTCCCCATGCGCCGCACGCAGCTTCTGGATATTCTGGTCCAACTCGTACAGCATGGTGCGCTTCCAGTCATCGCGCACCATCGACTGCGTCCACAGGAACGACGCGACCCGCTCGCCTGAGGTCACCGGATTGACGCGGTGCACGCTGCTGGCCGGATAGATGATCGCGTCCCCCGCCGGCAGCTTGACCTCATGCGCCCCATAACTGTCCATCACCGTCAGCTCCCCGCCCTCATACTCCTCCGGATCGGACAGGAACACCGTGGTCGACACGTCGGAACGCATCACATCCGACGACCCGGTCATATGCCGGATCGCCCCGTCGATATGCAAGCCGTAGGTCTCGCCGCCCGCGTAGCTGTTGAAGTAAGGCGGCAAGATCTTCAAAGGCAGCGCCGCCGAATAGAACAGCGGGTTCTTCGCCAGCGCCCTGATGATGATATCCCCGAGCTCCAGCGCCAGCGGCGCCCCTTCCGCGATCTGCCGGTTGCGCTTGACTTGCGCACCCTGCGTTCCCACGCTGGCGCGGCCGTCGATCCATTCGGCGGTCGCCAGCCGTTGGCGGATGGTCTTGACTTGCTCCGGCGTCAGCACACCGGGGATATGCAGCATCATGGTCAGTAGCGGAAGTTCGCGGTCACAATGGCGGTACGGCCCACGCCGACGCCGGCGTAATGGTTGGAACCGACCTTGTCGAAGTACATCTTGTTGGTCAGGTTCTGCACGTTCAGCTGCACGCTGATGTGCTTGTCCACATCATAGCTCGCCATCGCATCGTAGCGGGTGTAGCCCGGTACGAATTTGGTGTTGTTGATATTACCCCAAACTTTGGACACCGCATTCACACCGCCGCCGATGACCAGGCGCGGCATCAGCGTGTAGGAAGTCCACAGCGAAGCGCTGTGCTTCGGCGTTGCCGGGAAAGCGTTGCCGTTGAATGGGGAAGCCACGTACACCGGCTTGGCCGCGGTGCCGACGTTCACGAAGCCGTTGTCGTCCACTTCGGAGTCGAGCCAGGTATAGCCGCCGAACACTTGCCAGTTGGCGCTCAGCGCGCCGCTCACGCCCATTTCGAAGCCCTTGACGGACTTCTTGCCAACGTTCTGGGTCGTGCCGTCCACGTTGGTGACGCGGGCATTGTTCATCTTGCTGGAGAAGACCGCGCCGCTGATCGACAGCTTGCGCGCCAGGATCTCCCACTTGGTGCCCAGTTCGAAATTCTTGCTGTCCTGCGGTTTCAGGTTCTGCACGGCGACCGACAGGCCGTCCAGGCCGTCGCCGCCGTCGTTGCCCGGCGGGGTCGACGAGGTGCCATAAGAAACGTAGATGCTGCTGTTGGCGGCGGGTTTGTACACCAGGCCCGCCTGGTAGTTGGCGAAGCTGGATTTGTTTTCCGCGTCGATGGCAGCCACCACCGGGGTTGCCGCAGTATTGGCGTTGGTATGCAGCTTGCTGCGGAACTCGTCCCAGCGCAAGCCCACGTTCAGCAGCCACTGGGGATTGAACTCGATGGTGTCGAAGGCGTACACGGAACGGGTGTTGCTGTGCACGTTGGTATTGTTCGGCGCGACGTTGCGCACCTGGCCGGTGGTCCAGGGGTCGTAGGGATTCGGGTTGACCAGGGTGGTGCAGTTGTACAGGGTCGCCGCGCCTGCGGTCGGGCAGGTGCTGGTCTTGGTCAGCGGGTTGTTGGTACCCGGGGTGAAATTGTAGGTCGCGCGCTCGGTCAGTTCACGCGCCACTTCGACACCGGTGGTGAAGCTGTGCTTGATGCCGGCGGCAACGACGGAGCCGGTCAGGCTGGAGGCGTTGGCCAGCGATTCGGTTTCGGCGTTGCGGCTGTTATGGCGGCGCCATACGGTGCCGTACAACACCACGTTGCCCTTGGAGTCGTCCGGCAAGGTGTAGACGTAATGGTTGTTGGTCTTGCCGTAGCGGGTCACGTTGCGGAACGCCAGGCCGTTGGCGAATTCGTGTTTGAGGTCGATGGTGGCGATGTCGGACTTGTTGTCGCGGAAGTCGCGGTCGACCAGGCCGTAGAAAGTGTCGCGTGCCACGCCCACGGGCTTGCCGGCGCCGTTCCTGGCGACGTTGGCGCCGCTGGTGAACGGGTTATCGAACGGCAGGCCGGCATCGGGCAGCTCGCTCGACTTGAAATGGTAGTAGCTCAGATTGACCCTGGTCGGGCCGGCCAGGCCGAAGGCCACGCTCGGCGCGAAGCCCCAGCGGTCGCCGTACACTTCCTTATGGTGGCCGGCGACGTGGTTTTCATGCGCCATCAGGTTGAGCCGCACGGCGGCGTTGTCGCCGATGGTGCGGTTCACGTCGGCGGTGGCGCGGCGGTATTGTGCGCTGCCCAGGCCTACGCTGGCATTGCTGAAGTTCTCGGCCTTGGCGCTCTTCGACACCATGTTCACGCCGCCACCGGCGGAAGAACGGCCGCCGTACGCCGAGTTCGGTCCCTTGACCACTTCGATCTGCTCCAACGCAAAGATTTCGCGCGACTGGGAGCCGCTGTCGCGGATGCCGTCGATATAGGTGTCGGTCTGCGCGTTGTAGCCGCGGATGAACAAGTTGTCGCCGACCGGCTGGCCGCCTTCCGCCGCGCCGACGGTAATGCCTGGCACGGTGCGCAGCGCGTCGGTCAGCGAAGTGGCGCCGGTCTGGGAAATGACGTCGGCGGGGATCACGGTGACCGATTTCGGGGTGTCCAGCAGCGGGGCGGTGAACTTGTCGGAGGCCGACTTCCTGACCTGGAAGTCATTGCCATTCTGGCCGGTGACGACCACTTCCTGCATTTTCTGCTCCGGGGCGGCGGCGTTGGGTTCGGCTTGGGCGACAGGCATCGCCAGGGTAGCGGCGAGGGCGGCAAACGTAGCCGGCGCGTGTTTGCGACTCTTGATGAACGACATGGTTAGTAATTGATAGTTAAAGATATGAAACGCAAATGATAATTGTTTTCATTTACATTAGCAATGTCGTTAGCAATCCTATGTTGCCCGGATGACTAGGTAAGTACCCACCTTCGTGGCAGAATGGCATTATTCCCAACCGATAAGAAGGAAACCCCATGAAGGGCGACAAAGATGTTATCCGTCTGCTGAATGCGCAGCTGACCAATGAATTGACGGCGATCAACCAGTACTTCCTGCATGCGCGCATGTACCGCCACTGGGGCCTGGACAAGTTGGGCAAGAAGGAATACGACGAATCGATCGGCGAAATGAAGCACGCCGACCGCCTGATCGACCGCATCCTGATGCTGGACGGCCTGCCCAACCTGCAGGCGCTGCACAAGGTGCTGGTCGGCGAAAACACGGAAGAAATGCTGGCGGCCGACCTCAAGCTGGAGAAAGGCGCGCACGTGACCGTCAAGGAAGGCATTGCGCATTCCGAGAAGGTGGGCGATTACGTCTCGCGCGACCTGCTGCTCGACATCCTGAAGGATACCGAGGAGCATATCGAGTGGCTGGAAACCCAGCTCGACCTGATCGGCAAGATCGGCATCCAGAACTACCTGCAGTCGCAGATGTCTGAAGAAGAATAAGCATGGATCCGGTCGTGCTGCGCCGGCTGCTGCGCGCAAAGGACCGGATGGATGCCGCCTCGCACGAGGAATGGCCGGTCAGCCGCCTGGCGGAAGTAAGTTGTGTTTCCGCCACCCACTTCGCGCGCGCCTTCAAGCAAGCGTTCGGCCTGCCGCCCCACCGCTACCTGCTGACCCGCCGCATCGAACGCGCCGTCACGCTGCTGCGCGAAACCGACCTGCCCATCACCGATATCGCCTTCAGCACCGGCTGGCGCAGCCTGGGCACGTTCGGCCGCACCTTCCGCGACATCACCGGCCGGAACCCGGGCGAGATCCGGGAGCAGGAGCGCGGCACGCCGGGCCAGCCCGGTGCGGTGCCCGCCTGCGTGCTGAGCGCCGCGCACCGGCCCCACCTCACAATGGCAGTTTCGGAGAAGCGGCGCCAGGAGGCCGTCCCTACAATGGGGGCTCAACTTAAGGAGACCACCCCATGACCCAAGGTATTCAAACAGCCGGCCTGTATGTACGCGACCAGGATGAAGCGCTGGCTTTCTACGTCGACAAGCTCGGCTTCCGCGTCCACACCGATGTGCGCAACGGCGGCTACCGCTGGCTCACCGTGCAGCATCCGGACCAGCCGTCATTCCAGCTGGGATTGAACGTGCCCGGTCCGCCGATCCACGATGCGGCGACCGCCCAGGCATTGCGGGAGCTGGTGGCCAAGGGCGCCATGCCGCCCCTGGTGCTGGAAGTGGACGATTGTTTCGCCGCTTACGACAAGCTGCACCAGCGCGGCGTGGAGTTCACGCAGGAGCCGGTGGAACGCTACGGCACGGTCGATGCCGGCTTCCGCGATCCTTCCGGCAACGGCTGGAAAATGATCCAGACGCGCCGCAAGGTGGCGGCAGCCTAGGCGCCCTGCCCTGGGGCCTCATTCCAGGCCCCATGCCTTGCGCCAGGGCTGGTAGAACGCCAGGTCTGGCGGCACCGCGCCGGCGATGCCGCAGATCGCGCCAGCGAAGGCGTTGGCGCGCTGCAGGATGAGCGGCAGGTCCCAGCCGCGTGCGCGGCCCGCCAGGAACACGGCGGCAAAGGCATCCCCTGCCCCCACCGAATCGGCGAATTGCGCCGGCGCCTGCACCTGGTGGTCGGCCACTCGCGAGCCGTCGGCGCCAAAGTACATGGCGCCGCGCGCGCCCAATGTGACCAGCAGGCCCTGGATGGAAAAATTGTGCATCATGGCGCGCGCTTCCGCCTCCACGGCGGCGCAATCCATGTCGACCGTGTCGGGGCAGGTATGGCAGTACCAGGAAAACAGGGCCTGCAATTCCTGCTCGTTGACCTTGACGATGTCGGCCTGCTGCAGCGAGGCGAACACGACGGCTTCGTCGACGCCGTCGCGCAAGTTCAAGTCGAGGAAACGTTCGGCTTCGCCGGCACCGTCGAGCAAACCCTTGAGCGCGGCGCGCGAGCCGGGCGCGCGCTGGGCCAGGGTGCCGAAGTACAGGGTGCCGGGGGAAAAGGCGCGCATCACGTCGAATGCCGCGGCGGCCTCGATATGGTCGTAAGCCTGGCCGGCCAGGATGTGGAAGCGGTGGCCGCCCTCGCCGTCGCGCTCGACCGTCACCCGGCCGGTGGGTTCCGGGCCATGCTGCACCCCTTCGGTGCTCATGGCGAAGCGTTCGAATTCGCCGCGCAGGAGCTGCGCGGCGCTGTCGTTGCCGACCCGGGTAACCATCAGGGCAGGCAAGCCCAGTGCCGCCAGGTTGCGCGCCACGTTGAAGGGCGCGCCGCCGGGAACCAGCCTGTCGCCAAAGTCGTCCAGCAAAGCTTCGCCGAATACCAGTACTCTCGCCGACATCGCTGCCCTCCCCAGGTTGAATGGCCCAGGCTATTTTAGCAAAACAGCCTCCTGGTGCGGCGCGGCGCCGGCCAGCGGGCGGGCCGCGCGCAGCTTGACGAACAGTACCGCGACGGCGGCGCACAGCAGCAGCCCGCCAGCCAGGCGCACCACATTGGCCGGGTCGCCATGCAGCAGGCTGCGGTAGAACAGCGGCAAGGTGAAGATCTGGATGATCATCGGGATCACGATGAACATATTGAAAATGCCCATGTACACCCCGGTGCGCTCGGGCGGGATGCTGCCGGCCAGCATCACGTACGGGTTGCCCATGATGCTGGCCCAGGCCAGGCCCACGCCCAGCATGGGCCACAGCAATTGCAGCGGTTCGCGGATCAGCGGGATGCACAGCATGCCCACGCCGGCCGCAGCCAGGCAGATGCTGTGCGTGACCTTGGGACCGAAGCGCCGCGTGAACGGCACCAGCGCGAAAGCGGCGAGGAAGGCCACGAAATTGTAGAAGGCGCCCACCTGGCCATTCAGCAAGCCCGCTTCGCGGAAGCCGGCCGAGGCGGGGTCGGAGGTCTGGTAGATCGAGGAGGCCAGCGCCAGCATGATGTATTGCCAGTAGCAGAACATGGCGTACCACTGGAACAGCTTGACCACCGCCAGCTGCTTCATGGTGGGCGGCATGTCGCGCAGGGCGTCGCCGATCTCGCGCAAGGTGTGGCGCCAGCCGGCGGGCTTGGCGCGCAGCTCGGCTTCCTCCTGCGGCGACAGCGGCAGCTCGGGCGTGGTCCAGCAGCTCCACAGCACGGACGCGAGCGAGAACACGGAGCCCAGGATGAAGGCGCCGATCACGGTATAGGGGATGTGGTGGCTATTGACGGCGTCGCGGCTGATGCCGAGGTAGACCAGGACCGAGGGCGTGAGGTAGGCCAGCGTCTGCCCCAGGCCGGTAAACGCGCTCTGGGTCAGGAAACCGAGCGAGTGCTGGCGCGCGGCCAGGCGGTCGCTGACGAAGGCGCGGTAAGGCTCCATGGTCACGTTGTTGGCGGCATCGAGGATCCACAACAAGCCGGCGGCCATCCACAGCACCGGGCTGAACGGCATGGCCAGCAGGCCCAGGCTGCAGATCAGGGCGCCGATCAGGAAGTACGGGGTGCGGCGCCCCCAGCGCGACACGGTGCGGTCGCTCATGGCGCCGATGATCGGTTGCACCAGCAGGCCGGTGACGGGGCCGGCCAGCCACAGGTAAGGCAGGCTGGCTTCGTCGGCGCCCAGGTACTTGTAGATCGGGCTCATGCTGCTTTGCTGCAGGCCGAAGCTGAACTGGATACCGAAGAAGCCGATGTTCATGTTCACGATCTGCCGGAACGACAGATGCGGTTTGGTCGGCATCATGTCATCGCTCCTTCGGTCCCTGCCAGCGCTGGGTCCACGGTTCGTAAAACGCCATGTCCTGCGGCACGGCGCCGGACAGGCTGCACACGGCACCGGCAAAGGCGTTGGCGCGCGCCATGGTCAGCGCCAGGTCCCAGCCTTGCACGTGGCCGTGCAGGAAGACGGCCGAGAAGGCATCGCCCGCGCCCACTGTATCGACCAGCTTGTACGGTTCCTCGTTGCCGTGTTCGCGGATCACGGTGCCGTCGGCGCCAATGTACATCGCGCCGCGCGGGCCCAGCGTGACGACCATCGCCTGCAGCTTGAATTTGTCGATCAGCAGCGCGCAGGCCGGCGGCAGTTCTGGATCGTGCGCACGCACCAGTTGCGGGCCGTCTGGCGCGTACCAGGCCAGCAGGGCGGCCAGCTCGTCCTCGTTGACCTTCACGATGTCGGCGTGGCGCAGGGATTCGAACACGCTGCGCTCGGTGTACTGGCCTTCGCGCAGGTTCAGGTCGAGGTAGCGGGTGGCCGCGCTGGCTTCGAGCAGGGCGATCAGGGCCCCACGGGAGGTCAGGTGGCGCTGGGCCAGGGTGCCGAAGTACAGCACGCGCGGCGCCGTTGCCGCCAGCGCGGTGCGCGCCGCTGCGGCCTCGATATGGTCGTAAGCCTGGCCGGGCAGGATATGGAAGGCGTGGCCGTGCTGGCCGCGTTCCACCACCACGCGGCCGGTGGGCCAGGTGGCGTCCGTCTGCAGGCCGGCCTGCGGCATGCGGTAGCGTTCGAACTCGGCGCGCACGGCGGCGCCGTTGGCATCGTCGCCGATGCGCGTGATCATCAGCGCCGGCGTGCCGAGGGCGGTCAGGTTGCGCGCCGCGTTGAACGGCGCACCGCCGACTACCTGTTCGCTGCCAAAATCGTCGACGAGGGCTTCGCCGAAAAATGCCACACCCATGGCTGTCTCCATCATTGTTGTTGCCCGCTGCGCTCGAGCCAGTGCATGGCCCATGGTGCAAGCGTAATCTGTCCTTCGAGCGCACGGCGCCCGAAGATGTCGCCCCAGGCGCCGTCCAGCGTGAAACGCTGGGCCTCGCCCGAGAAATTGTATAGCGCCAGGAAGTCCGGCCCGCGCTGCAGCGCCAGCACCGCGGGCGGCGCAGGCAACAGCGCGCGTGGCGCACTGGCTGCCAGGGCCGGCAGACGGCTGCGGGCGCCCACCAGGGCGCGCAGGGCGGCATACACGCGGCCGGCCTGGGTGGCGCTGTCGTGGCGGTCGGCGAAACGTTGCTCGTCCAGCAGGGGGCGCTGCAGCCAGCGGCTGTCCATGGCGCGGTCCGGCCGCTGGCGGAAACTGTAATCGTTGGTCTGTCCCAGCTCGTCGCCCATGTACAGCACGGGCAGCGCGCCAAAGCTCAGCGCCAGGCCGTGCAGCAGCAACAGGCGGCGCAGCGCCAGCACTTCGGCCAGGGAACCGTCGGCCGCGCTGGCCGTGCCGTCCGTGCTCTCTGTGCCTTCGAGCCCGACCAGGCTGGCGGCCATGCCATTGCTGCCATGCGCGGCGTGCGGATCGCTGCTCTGGAAAGCTTCGCCCCGCGCATAGCTGCCGGCATCGCCCGCGTAGAAGCGCGAGATCGCGGCCAGGCGTGCTTGCGCGCCGCGCGCCGCCGGGCCGGGCGGATTGCCTTCGGCCGCCTCGGCGCGCAGCACGTTCCAGCCGATGTCGTCATGGCAGCGCACATAACTGAGCCAGCTGGCATGCGGCGGCAGCGGCGGCGTGCCGGCGACCACGCTGCGCAGCAGGCCGCTGTCCTGCTCCGCCAGCGCGCCCCAGGCTGCGGCCATCAGGCTGCTGTGGTAAGCGATATGGCATTCCGGCTGCGCCGGCTGGCCGAAATAGGCCGGCAGTTCGCGCATCGGTACGATGGCTTCCGCCTTCAGCAGCACGCCCGGGGCGGCAATGGCCACCAGCGCGCGCAGCGCTTGCAGGATCACGTGCGCCTCCGGCTGGTTCATGCAATTGGTGCCTTCCCGCTTCCACAGGTATGCCGTGGAATCGAGGCGGAATACTTCGATGCCGCGGTTGGCCAGGCGCAGCAGGGTGCCGGCCATCTCAGAAAACACCTCGGGGTTGGACCAGTTCAGATCCCACTGGTAGGGATAGAAGGTGGTCCACGCCCAGCCTTGCAGCGCCGGCACGAACGTGAAATTGCCGGGCGCCGCTTGCGGGAACACCTGGCCCAGCGTGCCCTCGTAAAGGTCCGGCAGGGTGCGGTCCGGGAACACATGGAAGAAGCCGCGCAGCCGCGCATCGCCGCCGCGTGCCCCCTGCGCCCACGGGTGGTCGTCCGCCACATGGTTCAGGATGAAATCCGAGCACAGGCTGATGCCCGCGCCGCGCAGGCTGGCGGTCAATTCCTCCAGGTCGGCATTGCTGCCCAGGCGCGGTTCGACCTGCTCGAAGTCGGCGACCGCGAAGCCGCCATCGTTCTCGCCTTCACGCATTTTCAGGAACGGCAGCAGGTGCAGGTAGCGCACGCCCAGCTCCTGCAGATGGGGGATGCGGCGCGCCACGCCGCGCAAGTCGCCGCCCAGCCGGTCCACGTAACTGCAGTAGCCCAGCATCTGCTGGCCCAGGAACCAGTCCGGCTGGGCGGCGCGCGCCGTATCCAGCGCGGTCAGCGCAGGACTGCGCGCACCATGCAGCTCGCCCATGGCGGACAGCAGGCGGCCGTACCACTGCTCGAAGTCCGGCGCGCCGCCGTACAAGCTTTGCAGGCAGGTGCGCAGCGCCGTGCCGTGCGTTTCGTAACGGCGCGCGGCTTCGGCGCGCCGGCTCTCGGGCACGGCGTCGAGCAAGTGGTGGATGGACGAAGACATCGGCATTGCAGGTCCCGGATCAGAAGGAGTAGTTCAAGCCCATTTTCACGGCGCGGCCGCCGATCGAACGCGCGGCATGGCCGTCGCCTTCAACCTCGGTGTAACCGATCTTGTTGAGCAGGTTGTTGACGCTCAGCGACAGGCTCAATTGCGAAGTGAACTGGTAGCGTGCGAACAGGTTCACGACACGGAAGGCCGGCATGTCGATGGTGTTGGCATCGTCCGCCCACGAGCGGCCGGTGCCCACCAGGCTGCCGCCCACGGTCAGCGGGCCGGCGTTGTAGCTTGGCGCAATCTGGTAGGTGACGCGGGCCTGGCGGCGCGGCGTGTGGCCGATGGTGGCTTCCTGGCCCGGCGCGGCGCCGACGATTTCGGCATCGGTCCAGGTCAGGCCGCCGTTGATGCGGAAGTCGCCCAGGCTCCATGCCGCTTCCAGCTCGGCGCCCTTGGCGTCGTAGCGGTTGGCGGTGCTGATCTGCGTGGTGGCCTCGAAGTTCGATTCGTCGGTCTTGGCGCGGAACAGGGTCAGGAAGGCGCTGGTGCTGCCGGAGCGCCATTTCACGCCGCCTTCCACCTGGCGCACCGTATTGATGTTGACCGGCGCGCTGCCGTCCAGCGGGGTGCCGAACAGGATGCGGTCCGCATTGAAGGCCACGCCGTCGCTGACGCGGGCGAAGAAGGCCAGGTCGCGGTTGAACTGGTAATTGCCGCCCACCGAATACGACGTGTGGTGCAGCTTGTAGTCGACCAGCTGCTCGGTGGCCGGCTCGTAGCGCGCGCCATTGGTGGCGATGTTGGCCGTGCCGTTGGCGCGCTGGCGGTCCTGGCGCAGGCTGGCGTCGACGTTCAGCGGGCCCTTCTCCCAGCCCAGGTTCACGTAGGGCGAGAGCAGCTTGTATTCCATGTCGACCGCGCGCATGCAGCAGCCGCCCCAGGCCGGGCCGACATAGCCGGGCGTGGCCGATGCGGTCTGCAGCAAGGCAGGCTTGTCGCCGCTCAGCTGCATCAGGTACTCGTTGAAGTTCCAGGTCAGGCCCAGCTTCTGCAGCGAGGTATACAGGCCGCCGGTGGCGGTCAGCTTGCCGCCGTCGATGGCAAAGGTCTTGGCGAGCTTCAGGTCGTTCAGCGTATTGTCGGCATTGTCGATCGAGGTGTTGAACACCACGGCGGAGAACGCCATGCCGTTGTAAGCCTTGCCCTTGTCCGGGCCGGTGGCGATCACGTAGCTGCCGGATACGCCGTTATTGGCCGGGAACACGCCGAGGAAGCGGCCGCTGTTCTGCGCCTTGCGGAAGTTGTCGCTCAGCGTGATGCCGTTGCCCAGGTCGAAGGACGCGGCGATGCCGAAGCTGTCGCTCTTCACGCGCAGGCCATCGTTGACGTTGCTGGATGCCTTGCCGTTTTCCTTGGTGAGCGAAATGTCGCGCGTCCAGTACGGCGAGTAGAAGGTGGTGTCGCGCGGGTCGATGCCGGGGATTTCGCTGATGCGGCCGTTGGTGACGCGCACCGGCACCGGCAGCGCGGTGGGCGCCTTGTCGTCCAGGTGCTTGAAGGACAGCCTGATCCAGCCGTTCGACAATTCCTGCGTGATGTTGCCGCGGATCTGGCCGCCTTCCTGCGTGTTCATGCCGGTATTGCGCTGGCCCTCGCCGGTGCGGTAATGGCCGCCGATGAAGAAGCGCGTCTTGTCGGTGAGGCGGCCGCCGTAGTCGAAGTCGTAGCGGGTTTCGTCGTAGCCCAGGCCGCGCTGGATGCCGAGATTGCCGCCCTGCTGCTCGCCGGTCTTGCTGATGAAGTTGATGATGCCGCCCGGCGAATTGGTGGCCAGGGTGGAGGCGGAACCGCCGCGCACCACTTCCAGGTGGTCCAGGCTGCCGTCGATCTTCACATAGCTGTCCGGCGTGATGAAATTGAAGTCGCCCGATTGCAGGACCGGCAAACCGTCTTCCTGCATTTGCACGTAGCGCGCGCCGCCGGCCGAAATCGGCACGCCGCGCACGGTGATGTTGGCATTGCCTTCACCGCCGGAGGATTCGGCGCGCACGCCGGGGATGGAGCGCAGCACTTCGGCCGCGCTGGTGGGCGCCGACAGGGCAATGGCGTCCGATTCCATGGTGCTGACCGAGACGCTGGAACGCATCTTGGAACTGCGGCTGGCGGTGCCGGTCACCACCACGCGCTCGAGCTTCAGGCCATCGGCCGGGGCCGCGGCAGCGATTGCGGCGGCCGGCACGGCCACGGGGCCTTCGGCCGCAGCGGCTTGCTGGGCGGTTTCCTGGGCAAAGGCGGGGTGGGCGAATGCAGCGGCGATGGCGGCAGCCATGCAGCCACGTTGGGCTGTACGTAAAACCATTGTCTCCTCCGATGATGGGGCTTATTAGTGCGGCCGGCTGGCCGGGTCTGCTTTCTGCAGATGCCTCATTATTCATCAGCTTTTGGCAAATTGCAATCGATTGCAAAGAATATTTTTAAACGGCTGTTGCGCGAGCGATTCGCCAAATGCAAACGGTTGCAATCAGCGCGAGCTGGCGCGCTGGATGAGGGTGGTGGGAAGTTCAACCGAGCGGGCCGGCCGGCCTTCGGTCTGCGCCAGCAGGGCCGCCACCATGGCGCGGCCGGCTTCCGGCACCGGCTGGCGTACCGTGGTCAGCGGCGGATGGAAATAGGACGACAGTTCGATATCGTCGTAACCGACCACGGCGACGTCGTCCGGCACGGCGCGGCCCTGCTCGCGCAAGGCATTGATGGTCATCATCCCCAGCAAGTCGGAGCAGGCGAACACCGCGTCGTACTGCACGCCGCGCCGTGCCAGCTCGGCCACCGCCTCACGCCCGCCTTCGGGCAGGAAGGAAGCCGCCACGCACAGCGCCGGGTCGGGTGCGACGCCGGCCGCCTCCAGGGCTGCGCAATAGCCGCGGTAACGCTGCTCGACTTCCGGCAGGCGCGTATCGCCGAAGAAGGCGATGCGGCGCCGGCCCGCCGCCAGCAAATGCCCGGCCGCCAGCCTGCCGCCGCTCAGGTTGTCGCCGCCGACGGTGCAATACAGCTGCTGCGGCAATTGCGCCCCCCACACCACCAGCGGCACATGGCGCGCCGCCATTTCGTTCAGCTGGTCATGGTGGCCCCATTGCCCGATCAGGATAATGCCGATCACGCGGCCGGTATCGAAGGGGGTGGCGGCAGCGTCGAGCTGCTCGGCATCGACGCGCGACAGCAGCATGTCGAAGCCCTGCTCGGTGAGTGCATCGGCCAGCGAACCGATCATCGACAGGAAGAAGGGATCGGACAGGCTCTGGTGCACCTTGGCGTCGGACGGCACCACCACCGCCACCGAGCGGTTCTGCTTCAGCCGCAGGTTTTGCGCGCCGACATTGATGGTGTACTTGAGCGAACGCGCCAGCTCCATGATGCGGGTGCGCGTTTCCTCGTTGACCAGCTTGCTGCCGGCCAGCGCGCGCGATACCGTGGAGGTGGACACGCCCGCCAGGCGGGCGATGTCCGCCATTTGCAGGCGTTCCTGGGACGGGGGCTTGGCTGCCATGCGGGGCGCTGCTTACGCCTGCGGCACGGTGTCTTTGAAGGAAGGGCGCTCGGACAGCTTGTCGAACAGGCGGCCGAGGTTGGGGTGCTTGCTGCGCCAATCGATATCCGGGAAACGGAAGCTGAGCCAACCCAGGCAGCAGCCCACGGCCACGTCAGCCAGCGAGTAATGGTTGCTTGCGCACCAGGGATCGTCACCGAGGCGCTCGGCCATCGCCGCCAGGCCCAGCTCCACCTTTTGCATCTGGCGCGCGATCCAGTCTTCGCTTTGCAACGCCGGCGGACGCAGCACGCGCTCCAGGCGCATCAATACGCCCGCATCGAGCACGCCGTCGGCCAGCGCCTCCCAGCACTTGATGTCGGCGCGCTCGCGGCCATTGGGCGGCAGCAGCTTGCACACCGGCGACACCGAATCGAGATACTCGACGATCACGCGCGAATCCTGCATCGCATAGCCGTCTTCCATGACCAGGCATGGCACCTTGCCGAGCGGGTTCAGTTTCTGGATCGTGGTTTCCGGCGCCCAGACGTTTTCCAGCTCCAGCTGGTAGTCGAGCTTTTTTTCCGCCAGGACGACACGGACCTTGCGGACATAAGGGCTGGCGAGTGAACCGATAAGTTTCATAAATGCTGGAAGTAGAGAATTAGACAACAGTATAGCATCGCGTCCCGAAGGCGGGCGCAGCGCTGGGGGGCGGGAGTGGCAAGCGCGCAAATGGTAGAATCTCGTTTTTTCCCGCCTCTGCTTCCAGCATTATCATGACAACTCCTTACTCCACCCTGTCGGCCCTGTCCCCGCTGGACGGCCGCTACGCCTCGAAAACCGACAAGCTGCGCCCGATCCTGTCCGAAGCGGGTTTCATGCACCACCGCGTGAAGGTCGAAATCGCCTGGCTGCAAGCGCTGTCCCTGGCTGGTTTTGCCGAGATCAAGCCGTTCTCGCCGACCGCCACCGCCCTGCTGGACAAACTGGCGGCCGGGTTCACCGAAGCGGATGCCGCCCGCATCAAGGAAATCGAAGCGGTCACCAACCATGACGTGAAGGCGGTGGAGTACTGGCTGAAGGAGAAAGTGAAGGATGTGCCTGAGCTGGTGGCCGCCTCCGAATTCATCCACTTCGCCTGCACCTCGGAAGACATCAACAATACCTCGCACGGCATGATGCTGAAGGCGGCGCGCGATGGCGTGATGGTGCCGGCCCTGAACGGCCTGGTCGCCAGGCTGAAGGAAATCGCCCACGCCAACGCCGAACTGCCGATGCTGAGCCGCACCCACGGCCAGACCGCCAGCCCGACCACGCTTGGCAAGGAATTCGCCAACGTCATCGCCCGCCTGCAGCGCGCCATCGAGCGTATCGCCAAGGTGGAAATCCTGGGCAAGATGAATGGCGCCGTGGGCAACTACAACGCCCACCTGTCGGCTTACCCATCGTTCGACTGGCCTGCCTTCTCGAAGAATGTGATCGAGCAGCGCCTGGGACTGGTGTTCAACCCGTACACCATCCAGATCGAGCCGCACGATTACATGGCCGAACTGTTCGACGCCTTCGCGCGCGCCAACACCATCCTGCTGGACTTGAACCGCGATATCTGGACTTACGTATCGCTGGGCTACTTCAAGCAAAAGCTGAAGGCCGGCGAAATCGGTTCCTCGACCATGCCGCACAAGGTCAACCCGATCGACTTCGAAAACTCGGAAGGCAACCTGGGCCTGGCCAATGCCGTGCTGAAGCACCTGTCCGAAAAGCTGCCGGTCTCGCGCATGCAGCGCGACCTGACCGATTCGACCGTGCTGCGCAATATCGGCGTGGGCCTGGGCTATGCGCTGCTGGCTTACGACTCCTGCCTGCGCGGCTTGAACAAGCTGGAAGTCAATCCGGCCCGCCTGGAAGCGGACCTGGATGCCTCGTGGGAAGTGCTGGCCGAGCCGGTGCAGACCGTGATGCGCCGCTATGGCATCGAAAACCCCTATGAGCAGTTGAAGGAACTGACGCGCGGCAAGGGCATCACCAAGGAAGCGCTGCGCGAGTTCATCGGCGGACTGGCGATTCCGCAAGAAGCCAAGGAGCAGTTGCTGGCGATGACGCCTTCCAACTACACCGGTATCGCCGCATCCCTGGCCAAGGCCATTTAAAACCGGTAAACCGGGGTCTGACCCGCAGGGTCAGACCCCGTCTGTGCAGCTGCCGCTGGTGTTGGGGTAAGGCTTTTGACGTTCGGCGAAAATCCAAAAAGCCTTAACCACGCTTGCCGGCATCAAGGTCATCGGGGGTCTGACCCTGCGGGTCAGACCCGGTTTACCGGTTTTAAGGAAGGTGTAAGCAAGCTCCGTTACTCTTTGGTATATTAGTCCTAACACGTACTACTTACCAAAGGTCACAATGGAGCGTTATTCCAACACCGCTATCGCCCTGCACTGGCTGATCGCCCTGCTGATCGTTGCCGCCTTCGTGCTCGGCCTGGTGATGACCGACATCCCCGGCCTGACCCCGACCAAGCTCAAATACTATTCCTGGCACAAATGGCTGGGCGTCACCGTGCTTGCGCTGGCCGCCGGCCGCCTGCTGTGGCGCCTGAAGCAGCAGCCGCCTGCCTTCCCCGCCAGCATGAGCGCCCAGCAGGTGAAGGCCGCCGAAGCCGGCCACTGGCTGCTGTACTTCCTGATGTTCGCCGTGCCGCTTTCCGGCTACCTGTACACTACCGCCGCCGGCGTGCCTGTCGTGTACCTGGGCCTGATCAAGATCCCCTCGCTGTTCGCCGCCGATCCCGCGCTCAAGGCATTCCTGAAGCCGGTACATTACTGGCTCAACATGCTGCTGGCCGCCGTCGTCGTCGGCCATATCGGCGCGGCGCTGAAGCACCAATTCATCGACAAGGACGGCCTGCTCAAGCGCATGCTGCCATAACCTGGAGCTAGACCCATGAAGAAAAGCGTATTACTGGCCGCCCTGCTGGCCGTGGCAGCCGCCGCCAGCGCCGCCGTGCTGAAAGCCGACCCGGCCAAGAGCAGCGTGTCGGCCGTGTTCAAGCAAATGAACGTGCCGATCGAATCGAAGTTCAAGAAGCACAATATTGTCATCGACTATAACGCCGCCGCCCCCGACACCTCCAAGGCCACGGTGGAAATCGAAACCGCCAGCCTGGACCTGGGCGAGGCTGAAATGAACAAGGAAGTCGCCAAGAAGGATTGGTTCAACTCGGCCCAGTTCCCGAAAGCCACCTTCGTTTCCAGCGCCATCAAGAGTGCCGGCCCCGGCAGGCTGCATGTGACGGGCAAGCTGACCATCAAGGGCAAGGCCGCCGACGTCACCTTCCCGATCACCGTCAAGGCCGAAGGCGGCAAGCAGGTGTTCGAAGGCGCGCTGCCGATCAAACGCCTGGCCTACAACATCGGCGAAGGCGAATGGAAAGACACCAGCATGGTTGCCGACGAGGTGACCATCAAATTCCACGTAGTAGCTCAATAACCCTGGAGACCCCGCAATGAAACTGAAGTTCCTGTCCGCCACCCTGCTGGCCGTCGCTGCCGTTGGGGCCAATGCCGCCACCTACAACATCGACCCGACCCACACTTACCCGAGCTTTGAAGCCGACCACAAAGGCATTTCCTTCTGGCGCGGCAAGTTCGACAAAACCAGCGGCGTGATCCAGATGGACCGCGCAGCCAAGACCGGCACCATGGACATCACCATCGACGCCGCCTCGATCAACTTTGGCCTGGACAAGATGAACAGCCACGCCAAGGGCGCCGACATGTTCAACGTCGAGAAATTCCCGACCGTCACTTACAAGGGCAAGAAGTTCAAGTTCGAAGGCGAGCAGCTGGTCGAAGTGGAAGGCGAGCTGACCATGCTGGGTGTGACCAAGCCGGTCAACCTGAAGGTCAACAAGTTCAAGTGCATCATGGACCAGCGCATGAAGCGCGAAATCTGCGGCGCCGACGCCTCGGCTGAGTTCAAGCGCACCGACTTCGGCCTGAACTACGCCACCCCCGCCTTCGCGCCCGAAGTGAAGCTGGCCATCCAGGTCGAAGCCATCAAGGCCGAGTAATGTGCGGGTTCCGTGCGGCCGTTACGGGATGTCCCTCTCGTAGGCCGCGCGGACAGCGTCCTTGGCGTGCTCCCACGCCATGCGCGATTTGCCTTTGACAGTTTCCCAATCCCTTTCCAGCTGGTCCTTCAGCTCGTCCCACGTGCCGCGGTAGCGCTGGCGCGCGGTGTACCCGAGCATGTAGGCGGGTTCATAGTCGTCATAGTCGTAGCTGGGGTTGAAGTAGGCTTCGTTGCGGTAGTGGTCCTGCCAATAGACGCGCTCTTCGCTGGGGTTGAGCAGGGTGCCGATGCCCTGGCCGGCCATGCCGCCCGCCAGCGCGCCAATGGCGCCGCCGGCTACCATGCCGACCGGGCCAGCCGGGGCGCCGGCCGCGATGCCGGCTGCCGCACCGCCACCCGCACCGATGCCTGTCGCCAGGTTGTGGTCGTCCTCATCGTCTTCCGTTTTGGGATTGACGACTTCCGCCGTGCCCTTGCCGACAAAGGCGCCTGCCACGCCGCCGATCACGGCGCCGGCCACCATGCCCGGCACCCCGGCCGGCGAACCGGCAGCCGCGCCGGCCAGGGCGCCACCGGTGGTGCCGACGCCGACGCCGACCACGTGCTCGCCTTCGCTGTCTTTCCATTCGCGCTCGATCTCTGCCGCATCGGCGGCGTTGCGCGCGTGCACGCCCATCAAGATGCCGCCACTCCGGATCCCTTCCTCATAGGGCTTGATGCGTTCCTCCGGGATGCCGGCGCCAATCAGGGCGCCCACCAGGCCGCCCGCCACGCCGCCGGCACCGGCACCGGCCAACGCCGCCGCCAGTGGTCCGGCCACCACGATGCCGAGGCCCGGCAGCACCAGGGTCGTGCCCATGGCGGCCACGGCGGCCAGCGCCGCCCCCAGCGCCCCGCCGACACCGGCGCCAATGCCGGCCCCTTCGCCAGCCTTGGAACCGAGTTCCGTTTCCGCAGAGCCATTGAAATAGCGCTGTCGGGTATCGTCGCTCATGAGGACATTGATATCGTCCTTGCCATAGCCGCGTGACGTGGCGTTCTGCCAGGCACGCTCGGCGCTGCTGCGGTTGCGGAACAGGCCGGTGACCAGGCGGGTTTGCTTGTCTGCAGTGTTCATGGGAATTCCCCTTTCGTGCTTGACCCGGTCACGATAGGCCGCACCGCCTTCCATATCTGTACGTTGGCGCACCGAGCATCCGCGCGCGCGTGACCTACACTGAAACCATCAACAATAGAGGGGGGCGATATGAACTTCATCATCTGGATTGTCATTGGCGGTGTCCTGGGCTGGCTGGCCAGCCTGGTGATGAAAACGGATGCCCAGCAGGGCATGTTCCTGAACGTGGTGGTTGGCATTGTCGGCGCCCTGCTGGGCGGCTGGCTGCTGTCGCCGCTCTTTGGTGCAGGTACCATCAATACGGACGATTTCAGCGTACTGTCGCTGGTGGTGTCCTTCCTTGGGGCGGTGATCCTGCTGGCGATCGTCAACCTGGTGTTCCGCGGCCGCGTCAGATAGCAAACATCCCGGTTCCTCACAGGCCAACGCTGCGGCGTTGGCTTTTTTTCGTCCGGGGCGGAACTTCAGTTTGCGGCCATTGTCCAAGCCAGCACCAATAACAAAGGAGGCTGCCATGGCTCAGGGACCGATGGACCACGACCGCATCAGCAAGGTTGAAAAAGCGCTCGACGAACATAAGGAGCTTACTCGTGAGCAATTCCGCGACATCCTGCGGCGCATCGATGCCGAACAAACCAGGCGCGACGCGGACGCGAGGGAACTGCGCACGCTGATCGAGAATCGCTCGGCGGAGGGCCACCGCCGCCTCGATGACGCGATGGCGCGGATTGACCGCAAGTTCGACCGGCAGACCGGCCTGATCCTGACTTCCTGGCTGACAACGATGGGCACCCTGCTCTCCCCGCACTTTCGCTAAAAGCAACAGCTACTGCAACGCTGCAAACCGCGACTCTCCCTCTGCCCGGCGAATTTTGTTCAGTTTTTGGCACTATTTTTAGTGTTGACGCCAGGCGCCGCCGTGCCGATACTCTAGGGCGCCTGCCGGCCGGCCCGGCGGGCACCACTACAACCATTTCAATACCCATGAAAAAATCTCTCCTCGCGCTCGCCGTCCTGAGCACCACCTCCGCCGCCTTCGCAGACGAAGGCATGTGGATGCCGCAACAGCTGCCACAAGTAGCCAAGCAACTGAAGGCCGCCGGCCTGAAACTGGACCCCGCCTCGCTGACCAAGCTCACCGAGTTCCCGATGAACGCCATCGTCAGCCTGGGCGGCTGCTCGGCGTCCTTCGTTTCGCCGAAAGGCCTGGTCGTGACCAACCACCACTGCGTGTACAACAGCGTGGCCGTCAACTCGACCAAGGAGCGCGACTTGCTGGCCAATGGCTTCGTGGCGCACAACTTCGGCGAAGAATTGCCGGCCTCCCCGGGCACCCGCGTATTCGTCACCAAGGAAGTGCTGAACGTCAGCGACAAGGTCATCACCGCGGACGTGGCCAAGCTGCAGGGCAAGGCGCGCGTGGATGCGATCGAGAAAAACCAGAAAGCCCTGGTGGCGGAATGCGAAAAGGATGAAGGCCACCGCTGCACCGTGTCCTCCTTCTACGGCGGCCTGGAGTTCTACCAGATCAAGCAGCTGGAAATCCGCGACGTGCGCCTGGTGCACGCGCCTGCCGAAGGCGTCGGCAAGTTCGGCGGCGACACCGACAACTGGATGTGGCCGCGCCACACCGGCGACTACGGCTTCTACCGCGCGTACGTAAGCAAGGACGGCAAGGCCGCCGACTACTCCAAGGACAACGTGCCTTACGAATCCAAGTCCTTCCTGAAGCTGGCGAAGGAAGGCGTGAAGGAAGGCGACTTCGTAATGGTGCTGGGCTACCCTGGCCGTACCAACCGCCACCGCCTGCCGTCAGAAGTCGCGAACACCTTCGGCTTCGAATACCCGGCCTTCATCCAGAACTCGAACGAGACCCTGGCCATCATCGACCGCGAAACCAAGGGCGACCGCGATGCGGCCCTGAAGGTGGCCGGCCGCGTTGCCAACATCAACAACTACTACAAGAACCGCAAGGGCATGCTGAACAGCTACGAAGGCAGCGATGTCCTCGACCGCAAGACCGCCGAGCACGCCGCCCTGAAGGCATGGGTGAACGGCGACGCCAAGCGCAAGGCAGCCTTCGGCGCCGACCTGGAAGCGGTGGAAAAGCTGATCGCCCAGCGCGACGCCGAGAACAAGCGCGATTTCTTCTACGACCGCTCTTCCCCGGCCATGCTGACCATCGCCCGCGCGATGTACCGCCTGGCCAACGAAAGCACCAAGCCCAACGCGGAGCGCAAGGCCGGCTACCAGGAGCGCGACGTCAAGCGCATCGAGCAGATGGTGAAAGGCGCCAACAAGACCTACGTGGCCAAGGTGGACAAGGCCGTCGTGCTGAACAACCTGAAACAGTACAACGCGCAGCCGGCCGCCGAACACAAGGCGGTATTCGACTCCGTGCTGGGCATCAAGGCCGGGATGAGCGAAGCGGAACTGTCGGCCGCGCTGGACAAGCTGTACGCCGGCTCCAGGCTGGAAGACGGCGAATTCCGCGCTTCGTGGATCGGCAAGAAGCCGGAAGACTTCAAGGCCAGCGACGATGCCTTCATCAAGGCCGCCGTGGCGCTGTACGACGAAGGCCTGAAGCAGGAAGCCGCCAACGAAGAACTGGCCGGCAAGATCCAGCAAGCCTACGCCAGCTACATGAAGGCCAAGATCGCCTTCATGAACTCGAAGGGCCAGGCCGTGTACCCTGACGCCAACAGCACCCTGCGCGTCACCTTCGGCAAGATCGCCGGCCGCGCGGAAGGCGCCGACGGCACCACCGGCTGGTCCGCCTTCACCACCGTGGCGGGCGTGAAAGCCAAGGCCACCGGCGAAGGCGAGTTCAAGGCACCGCAGGCGCAGCTGGACGCGATCAACAAGAAGCAGTTCGGCAAATACGTCGATCCGACGCTGAAGTCCGTGCCGGTCAACTTCCTGGCCACGCTGGACATCACCGGCGGCAATTCCGGTTCCGCCGCGCTGAATTCGAAAGCCGAGCTGGTAGGCCTGGCATTCGACGGCACCCTGGACTCGATCATTTCCGACTGGGACTTCAACAAGGCCAAGACCCGTGACATCCAGGTCGACCTGCGCTACATGCTGTGGAACATGAAGTACATCGACAAGGCCGACAACCTGCTGAAGGAAATGGGCGCCGAATAAGCGCTCCAGCTCTTCTGCTTCATCAGCTGTTTCGTCAGCTGCTGGTCAGCTTCAAGCCGGCGATGCCGGCAATGATGGCCCCGATCAGCAGCAACCGCAGCGGGGAGGCGCTTTCGCCATAGGCGACGATGCCTACCGCTGCGGCACCCGCCGCCCCGATCCCCGTAAAGACCGCAAACGCAGTGCCGACCGGCAGCTGGCGCAAGGCCATTGTCAGCAGCACGATCGCGCCGTTGGCGAATGCCAGTCCGGCAAGGCTGGGCCATAGGCGCGTCCAGCCTTCGGCGTGCTTGAGGGCGACGGCCATCGCGATATCCACCAAGGCCGCTGCCAGCAGCAAACCCCACGCCGCCATCATGGCTTGGCCGCCGCCAGCCCGCGCTGCACGGCCTGACGCGCTGCAATGCGTTCCACCCACTCCGCCACCGCCGGGAAATCCGACAAGGTCACGCCCAGCTCGTGGTGGGAACGGATCCACGGGAAGCTGGCAATGTCGGCGATCGTGTATTCGTCACCCGCCAGGTAAGGCTTGTCGCGCAAGCGTTCCTCGAACACGCCCAGCAGCCGCAAGGTCTCACGGCCGTAGCGTTCCAATGCCTGCCGGTTCGGCTGGCCCGTGCCGGCGCCATGGCGAAAGAACCACAATTGCCCCAGCATCGGCCCGATGCTGCCCACCTGCAGGAACAGCCATTGCAGCACGACGCTGCGCGCTTCGCCAGCCGGCGGCAGCAGCTTGCCCGCCTTGTCGGCCAGGTGGATCAGGATGGCGCCCGACTCGAAAATCGGGGTGGCGCCATCCACCAGCAGCGGGATCTTGTGGTTCGGGCTCATTTCGCTGAACGGCGGGCGGTGCTGCTCGCCGGCCGACAGGTCCACGTGGTGCACCTGGTGCGGCAGCCCGAGTTCTTCCAGTGCGATGGTGATCTTTTGCCCGTTGGGCGTATCGGCGGTGTACAGCGTCAGCATGATCGGTTCCTTTGGGTGAGGTGATGGAGCCCAGTGTACGTTCCCCGAAAACGCATTAGAATTCCCAATATCAGCAGAACAGTTACGCAAATATGCAGAAACTAGACTGGGAAGACCTGCGCTACTTCGCCGCCGTCGCCCGCGGCGGTTCCATCTCGGCCGCGGCGCGCGAGCTGGGCGTTAACCACTCCACCGTGCTGCGCCGCCTGGACGGCCTGGAACAGTCGCTCGGTGTGCGCCTGTTCGAGCGGCTGCAGTCCGGCTATGTGATGACCGGCGCCGGCGACATCCTGCGCGGCCGCCTCGCTCCCATCGAGGAGAGCATCGGCAGCGCCCAGCGCGAAGTGGGCGGCCTGGATGAGGAGCTGCGCGGCACCATCCGCCTCACCACCACCGACACCTTGGCGCACGGCCTGCTGATGCCCTACCTGCACCGTTTCCAGGAAGCGCACCCGGCGGTGCAACTGCAGCTGGTCGTCAACAACAGCTTCCTCAACCTGACCCAGCGCGAAGCCGACATGGCGCTGCGCCCGTCCAATACGCCGCCGGCCAACCTGGTCGGCCGCAAGGTGGGCGCCGTGGCGACCGCGTTGTACGCCTCCCACGCGTACCTGCGGCGCGCCGACCGCGCAGGCATCGCGCGCGGCGACTGGGCAGCCCACCGCTGGGTGGCGCCGGACGACAGCCTGTCGCACCTGGCCGCCGCCCAATGGCTGGCCGAACGCGTGCCGCCCGCCCAGGTCGCGCTGCGCACCGACAGCCTGCTGACCATGGTCGATGCGGCGCGCAACGGCCTGGGCGTGGCGCCCCTGCTCTGCATGCTGGCGCAGCGGGAGCGCACGCTGGAACAGCTGGCGCCGCCCGACCCGCGCTTCCATACCCAGCTCTGGGTGCTGAGCCACCGCGACTTGCGCAACGTGGCACGTATCAAGGCCCTCAGCCAGTTCCTGTACGACTCGCTGCGACAGGACGAGCATGTTCTTGCCGCTTGATGTACATTGTCTTTCCGACATCCCAACCCGAAAAGGAGCACCCATGACCAAGAAAATCGCCCTCATCGTCGGCAGCCTGCGCAAGGACTCGCTGAACCGCAAATTCGCCAATGCGCTGGTCGAAGTGGCACCGCCCGGACTGCAATTCGAGTTCATCGACATCGGCGAGCTGCCGCTGTACAACCAGGACCTGGACGACGCCAATACACCGCCCGCCGCCTGGACCGCCTTCCGCGACAAGCTGCGCACTGTGGACGGGGTCGTGTTCGCCACGCCGGAATACAACCGCGCCATGCCGGGCGCGCTTAAGAACGCCATCGACGTCGGCTCGCGCCCATGGGGCAAGAGCATCTGGAACGCCAAGCCGGTCGGCGTGATCTCGGCCTCCATCGGCGCGGTCGGCGGCTTCGCCGGCAATATGAACGTGCGCCAGTGCATGGTGACGCTGAACGCGCCAGTCATGCCCGGTCCGGAAGTCTATATCGGCAACGGTTCCTCGCTGGTCGGCGAAGACGGCAAGGTCAATAACGAGAAAACCCGCGAAGTGCTGGCCGGCTGGGCGAACGCTTACGCCAAATGGGTGGAGACCAATGCGCCCAAGGCCTGAGTGATAAAATCGCTGACCTCCCCACCTGCAGAAGACTGAGATCCAGACCATGCAAGAATTGCTCACGCCTTACGAAAAAGGCAACAAGAACCAGACTACCCTCTGGACCGAGTGCATCGCCTTCTATGAAGAACTGGCACGCCGCTTCCCGAACATCCTGAAATTCGAACAGGCAGCCGTATCGGACGGCGGCATTCCCCTGCACGTGGGCGTGGTCAGCGCCGACGGCGTTTTCGACCGCGAACAGATCAAACGCGAAGGCCGTACGGTCTTCTTCAACAACAACGGCATCCACCCTGGCGAGCCGGAAGGCATCGACGCCTGCATGGCCATGGTGCGCGACTTCTGCTTCAAGCCGGAATTGCTGGCAAGCCTGGGCAAGACCGTGCTGCTGTTCGTCCCCGTGTATAACGTGGACGGCTGCCTGAACCGCAACAACACGTCGCGCGCCAACCAGGATGGCCCGGAAATGTTCGGCTTCCGCGGCAACAGCCGCCACCTGGACCTGAACCGCGATTTCGTCAAATGCGACACGCTGAACGCGAAGTTCTTCAACCAGCTGGTCACCGCCTGGGATCCGGACGTGATGGTCGACACCCACACTTCCAACGGTGCCGACTACAGCTACACCATGACCCTGATCCATACCCAATGCGACAAGCTGGGTGGCGAACTGGGGGCCTTCCTGCGCGACACCATGCTGCCGCAGATCTACGAGGACATGGCAGCCGCCGGCTGGCCCACCTGCCCTTACGTCAACCCAGTTGTCGAAACGCCGGACGACGGCATTGCCGACTTCCTGGAAACCGCACGCTTCTCGACCGGCTTCACCGCCCTGCACAACATCATCGGCTTCATGCCGGAGACGCATATGCTGAAGCCGTATGCCGACCGCTACGAATCGATGCGCGCGCTGGTGGACACGGTGCGCAACTTCACCGTGAAGCACGGGGAACAGATCAAGGCCATGCGCGCCGCCACCAAGGCCGCGCAGCGCAAGCAGAAGGAATGGGCCGTCACCTGGCGCATGGACGAAGGGAATCCGGGCACCTTCCACTTCAAGGGCTACGAAGCGCAGCGCAGCCCGTCGAAACTGGGTGACTACGTCCGCCTGTCCTACGACCGCAGCAAGCCGTGGGCGCGCGACATCAAGTGGTTCAACCGCTTCCCTGCCGACACCGTAGTCAAGACGCCGAAAGCCTACGTAATCCCTCAAGCCTGGCGCGAAGTGGTCGAACGCCTGCAATGGAACGGCGTGGAGATGACCCGCATCGAAGCCCCGGCCACGGTGCAGGCCCAGTACTACCACATCGCCAACGTGGTCTCGCGTCCGACCGCTTATGAAGGCCATATGTTCCACGACGAGGTGGAAGTCGAGAAGCGCGACGGCTCGTTCGAACTGAGCGCCGGCGACTGGTACGTTTCGCTGGACCAGGACAACGCCCGCTACGCCGTCGAAACCCTGGAACCGCAAGGCCACGACAGCTTCTTCCGCTGGGGCTTCTTCAACTCCGTATTGGAGCGCAAGGAAAACATTTCGGACTATGTGTTCGAAGACCTGGCCGCCGACATCCTGGCGACCGAGCCTGAAACCAAGGCAAAGTTCGACAACTGGAAGTCCGCCAACCCGGCCCTGGTGAAGGACAAGGACGCAGTGCTCCACTTCATCTTCCACAACTGCCAGCGACAGCGCGAGCCCGAATGGCGCCGCTACCCTGTCCTGTCGATTGTGTAAGACGGGGACCATGCACTACGCACTAGACCCCCGCACCTTCTTCTACAGCCATTACTTCCACCTGGGCCTGCGCTTCGGCGCCGGCCTGGTGGGAATTATTGCGTTGACCTTGTGGCTGACCGACATGCATACGGCCATGTCGGTTGGCATCGGCGCACTGTGCACGGCGCTGATGGACATGCCAAGCCCCTTGCGCCATAAGTTCAACGAGATGATGGCCTCGGTGCTGCTGTGCAGCGCCGTCACGCTCTTGATCAGCCTGTGCGGGCCGTATTACTGGCTGCTGATGCCGATGCTGGTGGCGGTGAGCTTCTTCGCCAGCATGATGGTCGTGTATGGCAAGAAGTCGATGC
Organism: uncultured Oxalobacteraceae bacterium; assembly: GCA_965650885.1. Lineage (GTDB taxonomy): Bacteria > Pseudomonadota > Gammaproteobacteria > Burkholderiales > Burkholderiaceae_D > Rugamonas. The sequence goes on along the minus strand of CBFGQI010000001.1, from coordinate 73,536 downwards.
CGCTGCAGCTGGCGACGCTGTTCATCATGACCATGTCGACCGAGCGCGTGCTGACGCCGGCGCAATCGTTCGTGCACGCGGGCCAGTTCATGCTTGGCGCGCTGGCCTACCTGGCCTACGCGATGGGCATCGCTTACGTGCTGCGCCACCGCATCAAGCAGCAAGTACTGGCGGAGGCCCTGTTCGAGCTGGCGGCCTACATCGACATCAAGGCCGACTTCTACGATGCGCGCTACAACCTCACGGAGCAGTTCAACAAGCTGGTGCGCCACCAGGCCTTGCTGGCAGACCGCCAGCAAGCGTCGCGCGACCTGATCCTGCGCGCGCACAACAACCGCAAGGATGCGGTGGTGGTGCAGATCCACGTCTGCATGCTGGACCTGTACGAACAGATCCTCGCCACCCATACCGACTATGCGGCGCTGCGCACCCACCTGCTCGATTCGCCCGCCCTGGGCACCCTGCACGACCTGGCCTACAAGGCCGCGCGCGATATCGAATCGGTTGCCTATGCGGTGACCCGCAAGCGCGCCTCGTATCCCTCGATCAGCTACGAGCCGGAACTGCGCGCACTGGAGCAGCAGATCGCGGCATTGCAAGCCGAGTATGACGCCGGCAAGCCGCGCCGCGAAGCGGTGACGGTGCTGCGCGCCCAGCGCAACAAGATCGCCGCCATCATCCGCATGATCGGCGAGCTGCACGTGTCGAGCCAGAAGGCTTACGAAGACACCCCGTTCTGGCGCGACATGGACATGCAGCCCTTCCTGTCGCAGCAGAAGTACGAGTTGCAGCTGATGCTGTCGCACTTCCGCATGGATTCGCCGATATTCCGCTTTGCGCTAAGGGTATCGATGGCGATTGCCGCCGGGCTGGCAATCGGCGCCATGCTGCCGTACAAGGCCCACAGCTACTGGATCGTGCTGACCATCGTGATCATCCTCAAGCCCAGCTTCAGCATGACCAAGCAACGGCGCTCGGACCGTATCGTCGGCACCATCATCGGCTGCGTCATCACGGCCCTGGTGCTGAAGTTCATGGACCATCCGGTGGCCATCCTCGGCGTGCTGGTGCTGGCTTCCATCGCCACGCCGACGTTCATCTATCTGCGTTACCGCTACGCGGCAATTGCGGTATCGGTGATGATCCTGCTGTGGATGTACCTGGTCGCGCCGAGCAGCACCCTGATCTCGGAACGGCTGGTGGACACCTTTGTCGGCGCAGCCATTGCGACCGCGTTCAGCTTCGTGCTGGCGAACTGGGAATACCAATCGCTGCCGCGCCTGATCAGGCAAGTGCTGGAAGTGAACCTGAGTTATATGGAGGCCAGTTTCGAGCTCCTGCAGGGCAAGTACCGCAACGACTTCGTGTACCGCATCCAGCGCAAGCGGCTGATGGATTCGCTGGCCGCGCTCAGCGCCGCGCTGGTACGCATGCTGGACGAGCCGGAGAGCAAGCAGCGCGCGGCCGAGGACATCAACCTGTTCATCGTGCAGAACTACCTGCTGGTGGCGCACGTCGCCGCCCTGCGCGCGATCCTGCGGCGCCACGTGCGCGACATCCCGACCGATGCGGTCAATGCCATGCTGGGGACCAGCCACGCCTCGGTCTGCCGCACGCTGTCGGTGGCCCTGTCGCGCCACAGCGGCAGCACGCCGCCGGCCGCGCCGCTGCGACGCGAACCTGCGGCCGAGCCGGAGGTCGCCTGGTCGGGCTGGCCCCTGGTGCAGCGGCGCATCCGCCTGCTTCAGGCCGATGCGGATAAAATCATCATCCACAGTGAAGCGATTGTCCGCAATGTTGCACAAGAGGTTTGAAGATGTCCCACTGCCAGAGCTGCGGCGCATGCTGCGCCAGCTTCCGCGTGTCCTTCTATTGGGGTGAAGACGTACCGGCACACTTGACGGTGCCGGTCACCCCGCACCGCGCCGCCATGCGCGGGACTGAGACCAAGCCGGTGCGCTGCATCGCCCTGTCGGGCGAAGTCGGCAAGGAAGTCGGCTGCACCATCTACGGCCAGCGTTCCTCGACCTGCCGCGAGTTCACCGAGTACAGCCCGGAATGCAACAGGGCCCGCGCCATGCACGGGTTGCCGCCCATATAATCCACCGCCGGCGGCGGGAAGACGCCGATAGTCACACTAGGCGCAGCACACGCGGTTGCGGCCGGAGTTCTTTGCCCGGTACAGCAGCGCGTCGGCCTTTTGCAGCATGGTTTCGGCGCTGCCGGCGGCGATGTCGGCGTACACGCCCATGCTCATCGTGACCTTCAGCTCCGGGTGGACTTCATGCCAGGGGAAGGCTTCAATCAGGGCACGCAGCTTGTCGCACAGCGCGGCGGCTTGCGGGCCGGCGGTTTCGGGGAATGCCATCACGAATTCTTCGCCGCCATAGCGCGCCACCAGGTCGGACAGCCGCATGTGATTGCGCAGGATACTGCCGACGTGGCGCAGCACGACGTCGCCTATGGCGTGCGAGTAGGTATCGTTGATCTTCTTGAAGTGGTCGATATCGCAAATCACCAGCGCCAGCGGACGTTTATGGCGTACCGCCTGGTTGAACAGGGTGCTGGCCTGTTCGTCGAAGTGGCGGCGGTTGTACAGTTGCGTGAGGGCGTCGCGGATGCTGAGTTCGCGCAGTTGCTCCGCCTGCTCGACGATCTTGGCGTGCGACGTGTTGAGTTCTTCGTGGCTGTGCGCAAGCTGGGCACTCATTTCGTTGAAGGCCGCCGCCAGCGCGGCGACTTCGTCTTTGCCTTTGACCGGTACCTCTTGCCGCAGTTCGCCTTTCTTCATGCGTTTGACGGCCCTGGTGAGGCCACTGAGACTGCGCGACAGGCCACGGCTAAGCAGGACGCCAAGCAGCGTTGCAAGGCCGGCTGCCGCGGCGACGCCCCACAGCAGTGAGTTGTACAGCGCGTCCAGGTACTTCTGTTCCTGTGGCGTGGGGGCCAACGTGCCTTCCGATGACATGTAGGCGACGGTGCGCTCTTTCACCACGATGGGCCGTGCAGATGGACGCAGCTTCTCGGGCAGCGGTTGGCCTTGGCTGAATTGGCCGCCGCCGAGCAAGACGCGGTAGCTGGCGTCAGTCAGGATGAAACGGAATGGCGGCGGGCCATCGCCGCGGCGCGGTGGCGGCGGGCGATGGGTCGGGCTGCCTTCAGCTACGGCTTGCACTGGACGAACAGCTGGCTCCCCGGACGCTTGCGTGGCTTCCAGTGCCACGGTTGGCTGGCTGGCGGATGCTGCCGGGCGCGGGCGCGCAGGCTGGGGCGCAGGCTGTGGCTCGCTGCGCTGTGCCGTGCGACCGCCGGCATCCGGCACGCGTTCCTCCGTCGATGGGCCGAAGCCGTCGCGCGGTGCGGGCAGATCGCGGCCTTCTGGCGGTGGACCGGACTCGCCGCGTGGTGGGCGCTGGCCGTCACGCTCAGGCGGCGGGCCGAATTCGCCGCGTGGTAGGCGCTGGCCGTCGCGCTCGGGCGGCGCGCCGAACTCGCCGCGTGGCGGGCGTTGGCCGTCGCGTTCCGGCGGCGGGCCGAATTCTCCGCGTGGCGGGCGCTGGCCGTCGCGTTCGGGCGGCGGGCCGAATTCGCCGCGTGGCGGGCGCTGGCCGTCGCGTTCCGGCGGCGGGCCGAACTCGCCGCGTGGCGGGCGCTGGCCGTCGCGTTCGGGCGGCGGGCCGAATTCTCCGCGTGGTGGCCGCTGGCCGTCGCGTTCGGGCGGCGGGTCGAACTCGCCGCGTGGCGGGCGCTGGCCGTCGCGTTCAGGCGGTGGGCCGGACTCGCCGCGTGGTGGCCGCTGGCCGTCGCGTTCTGGCGCAACACCGGAGCCGCCGCGAGGCGGACGCTCGGCGTTACGCTCTGACGGCGTTGCAGCTTCGGCCCGCTGCGCGCGCTGCAGATCCCCCTGCTGCCGGTTGGACGACGCCGGCAGCGGCCCGGACAGGCGTGCCTGTTCGTTGATGCGCGGCGGCATGCGCTCGAGCATTTCGCTGGGGAGTTCGCCGCCGCCGGGGCGGCCATCGGCGCCGGCGGATGGGCGCTCGCCCTCCTGCCTGCGTACGAAGCGGTCGAAGGACTCCGTCGCGATGGCGGTCTGCCAGTCGCCGTACTCGGTCAAATAGGCCGTCATGTAGGTGTGGAAGTGCTCGGCCGCCTGCTGGCGGCGCAGCGAGTCCACCTTGTAGTTGACGCTGACGTACGCCACGCCGCCGACCAGCGCCACCGACCCGAGCCCCGTCGCCAGCAGGGCCGCCATCATCTTGAACCGCAAACGCATCGTTACTTACTCACCCAGGTATCGTCCAAACCACTCAAGCGTGCGCTTGCGCAAGTCTTGCTGGTGCTCAGGCTTGCGGATGCTGTGCCCTTCGCCTTCGTAAATGACGAGCGAAGCCGGCACGCCCATCGCCTTCAGCCCGTGCCAGAACTCCATCGACTGCGCCGGCGGGCATTCCACATCGCGTTCGCCCACGTAAATCAGCGTCGGCGTGCGCGCCACCTTGATCGATTCGATCGGCGACAGCTGGCGGTAAATCGCCGGGTCGTCGTAGGCGGAGGCGCCGAAGAACGGGATCATCCACTGGTCGATGCCGTTCTGGCCGTAATAGGAAATCCAGTTGGCAATGCCGGCGCCTGCAACTGCCGCCTTGAAGCGCTGCGAATGCGTGACGCCCCACATGGTCATGAAACCGCCATAGGAATGGCCCATGAGCCCCAGGCGGTTGGTGTCGATCGGCGCGGCCGCGGCCACGGCATCGATGCCCGTCAGGATATCGCGCAAATCCCCACCGCCGAAGTCGCGCCGGTTGGCGCGGGCGAACTCCTGGCCCTGGCCGAAGCTGCCGCGCGGGTTCGGCAGGAAGACGAAGTAGCCCTTCTCCACCAGCTCGCGCAGCAGGGGGTAACCCAGTTCGCCCGGCGCGATGTAACGCGGTGAAGCCGCCGCCGCTGGGCCGCCATGCACCTGCACGATCATGGGATATTTCCTGCCCGGCGCCGTGCTGCGCGGCCCGAGCAGCCAACCCTGGATGCTCAAACCTTCATTCTCCCAGCCGATGTTGCGCACGGATACCTGCGGCTGCAGATGGGCGTTGTCGTCCGTGATGGCGCGCATGGCGGCAAGCGGTCCCGCGACGATGGCGGCGGCATGCTCGAAGTCTTCCTGCGACGCCGCGGCCTTGCTGCCGTCCGCGCTGAACGACATGCGCCCATCGGCTGCGTAGGTCGAAGCGGCGACGGAGCGCAGCACAGTGTGGCGGCCATGGATGGTGTCGACCGACAGCACATGGGACTTGTCGCCGACCAGGGCGTTCGCCAGCAAAGCTTTGCCGCGCCAGGCCAGCGTATTGAAGGTTCCCTTGAAACCTGGCGTGACGTTGACCGGCTCGCCGCCAGCCAGCGGCACCAGGTAGATATCGCCGCCGACTGCGCCGAAGTCACTCATCAAACCGCCGATGAAGGCCACGCTGAGGCCGTCGGGGGAGACGCGCGGCATATTCACCTGCGTGGTGGGATGGGCCACGATGCGCAGCGCACCGCTCGCCGCATCGATGTAGGAAACCTTGGCCACCCACCAGTTGTTGTCGCCATTGCCCCTGGCGCTGGTGGCGATGAAGCCTTTGCCGTCCGGCGCCCAGTCGTATTCGTAGACGAAGGTATCCTCGGGCGACACCAGCTTCAGTGTACCGCCATCGGCCGGGATGGTAGCGATGCGCTGGGCGTCTTCCTCCTTGCCGATTTCGCCCACCAGGCGCGCGCCGGCCGCGGTGGCGCCGGTTTCTTTTTTCGCGCCGACCGTGGCCAGCAGCGAAAGCGTACGGCCGTCGGGCGACCAGCGCGCGGTGCTGGCGACGCCCAGTACCGTGGCGACCGCTCGCGTCTTGCCGCCGGCGGCCACGTAGAGCCATGCCGATCCGGCGCGGCTATCGCTGCCGACAAAGGCCAGCGCCTTGCCATCCGGCGACCAGGAAGGCTTGTCGTAACTGCAATTGGAGCAGGGATCGAATTCGGCGGCGATGGTGCCGCTCGATGCATCGCGCACCACGACCGTGGCGTGGGCCCGCTTGCCGCTGCCGGTATCGATGGCTTCCAGCGACACCACGCGGTCGCCGGCGGGGGAGATTGCTACTGCGCGGTAATCGCGGATGGCGGAGCCGGGCGGCCCCGCCTTGACAACCGCCCCAGAGAAAATGGCCGTAGCCAGGAAGACTGTGTGGGCGATTGCTCTGGACTGCATGGATTTACGCCTTGTTAAGCCGGGAGTTCCTGATTCCGTATAAGAAGTAGGTTATCACCGCAACGACCATCCAGATAGTGAAAATCACCTTGGTGGCGTGCGACAGGTTGATCATCAGGTAGCCGCAGGCCAGGATGCTCAGGCCCGGCACGAAGTAAGGGCCGAAGGGCACGCGGAAGCCGCCCTTGGTATAGATGCCCGCTGCGCGTTCCTGGGAACGCAGTACCGGCACGGCTACCGACACCACGATGAAGGCGGTCAGGGTGCCCATCGACACCATATCCCACAGGAAGGTGGAGTCGACCAGGCCGGCGACCACGCCCACCACCAGGCTGACGATCAGCGTATTGCTGACCGGCGCATGGGATTTCGGGTTGACGGACTGGAAAGCCTTCGGCACCAGGCCATCCTTGGCGATGGCGTACAGGATGCGGGTCTGGCCGTAGATCGTCACCAGGGTCACGGAGAACACCGAGATCACGGCACCGGCCGACAGCACCAGCGCTGGCCATGCCTTGCCCGTCACGTTCTGCAGGATCACGGACAGGCCGGCGGCCTGGCCTTCGAACATGTGGGCAGGCTGGGCGCCCATCGCGGCCATGGCAACCAGCATGTAGAACACGGTCACGATCACCAGCGCGGCGATGATGCCGACCGGGACGTTGCGCCGCGGGTTGCGCACTTCTTCGCCGGCGGTGGCAATGGTGTCCAGGCCGATGAAGGAGAAGAATACGGTGCCGGCGGCGGCAGCGATGCCGCTGGCGCCCGGCAGCCATTCGCCGGCGGCCGGCTTGAGGAATGGCGTGAAGTTCGCGGTGTCGAAGCCGGTGAAGGCAACGGCGCAGAAGAAGATCAGGATCGCCAGCTTGATCATCACCATGACGGCGTTGGCGGTGGCCGACTCCTTGGCGCCGCGCGCCAGCAGGAAGCAGCACAGGGCCACCAGGATCACCGGCGGCAGGTTGAAGTGGTCCGTATGCCATACCGTGCCGTTCGGCGTCGAGACGATCATCGGCGAACGCAGGTTTTCCGGGATCTGCCAGTGGAAGGCATTGACCAGGAAGTTGTTCAGGTAGTCCGACCAGCCGATCGCAGTGGCGCTGGCGGCCAGCCCGTATTCGAGCAGAAGGCAGAAGGCCACGATGAAGGCCATGAACTCGCCCAGCGTGCGGTAGGCGAAGGAATAGGCGGAACCGGCGGCCGGCACGCGGAACGACAGCTCGGCGTAGCACAGGGCGGTCAGCCCCGCAGTCAATGCCGCCAGCAGGAAGGACAGCACCACGGAGGGGCCGGCTTTGGGCACCGCTTCGACCATGGTGAAGAAAATGCCGGTGCCGATCGTGGCGCCGACACCGATCATCGTCAGCGAGAACAGGCCGATGGAGCGGCTCAGGCCCTCACCGTGCAGGCTTGTGCCGGCATCCGTATCCACCGGGACCGGCTTGGTACGGGTCAGCTTCTGGACCAGCGATTGATTCACAGGCATATCCTTCAGGGCAAAAAAACTCCACGATTATAAGACCTCGCAGATGGGGAGCCTAAAGGATTTTGATGCAGGAAAGGCAAGCGTGGCGGGCGCCCCACGGCGCCGCCAGCCTCAACGCTGTCCGAGCAGCGTCTCGCCAAACAGGTTTTTCAGCTCGCGGGGCTGGGAGCGCCAGTACTGCGGCGGCGCAGCGACCTGGGCCCCCAGCGCGGCAGCCGCGTGCCACGGCCAGCGCGGGTTGAACAGCATGGCGCGCGCCAGCCCCACCATGTCGGCCTGGCCGTTGGCGACGATAGCCTCGGCATGCAGCGGCTCGGTGATCAGGCCCACGCCAATGGTCGGCAAGCCCGTGTCGGCCTTGATGCGCTGCGCAAAACGGATCTGGTAGCCGGGGCCGAGCGGGATTTGCTGCAAGGGCGACACGCCGCCGCTGGAGACGTGGATGAAGTCAGCGCCACGCTGCTTCAGCTGCTGCGCCAGCGCCACGCTTTGCTCGATATCCCAGCCGCCTTCCACCCAGTCCGAAGCCGACAGGCGCATGCCGATGGCGATGCTGCGCGGCAGGGCGGCGCGCACGGCGTCGAACACTTCCAGCGGAAAGCGCATGCGGTTTTCCAGCGCGCCGCCGTACCGGTCGCTGCGCTGGTTGGCCAGCGGCGACAGGAACTGGTGCAGCAGGTAGCCGTGGGCGCCATGCAGTTCGATGGCTTCGATGCCCAGCGCGTGCACGCGCAGGGCGGCGTTGACGAAATCGGCCTTCACCTTGGCCAGGCCGGCATCGTCGAGCGCCTGCGGCAGCGGATCGGTGGCCGCGTGCGGCAGGGCCGATGGGGCGACGGTCTGCCAGCCGCCCTGCCCTGGCGGCAGCGCCCGGCCGCCTTCGAAGGGCGGTGCGCTGGACGCCTTGCGTCCGGCATGCGCCAGTTGCACGGCAAGCCTGATCGGGCTGTAGCGGCGGATCGCCTGCACCACGGGCGCCAAGGCCTGCTGGTGTTCGGCCGACCACAGCCCCAGGTCGGCCGGCGAGATGCGGCCTTCCGGCGAGACCGCGGTCGCTTCCAGGATCATCAGACCGGCGCCGGACAGCGCCAGGTGGCCGTAGTGGATCATGTGCCAGTCGGTCGCCAGGCCTTCGTCGGCCGAATACTGGCACATGGGGGCGATGGCGATGCGGTTGGCCAGTTCCAGCGGGCCCATTGAGTAAAGGGAGAATAAGTGGCTCATGTTACAAGTGCTTACCATTGATACAGGCTTCAGCCTAGATTGGCGCCGCGCGCATTGATACTCTGCAACTCATGCAAAACCGCCACTGAGAAGGAGCCAGCCATGTACAAGAAAATCCCAACCGTCTCGTCCCGTTTCCATCCGATGGCGGCGACCGTAGCGATCTCGCTGGGCCTGGCCCTGCTGGCGATGGCGGCAACTTACGCCATGCGCGTCAGTATTTAACCTTCATACGGGCCCAGGTAGTCGATCTTGCCGATCTTGACTCCCTGGTTGCGCAGGATGTCGTGCAGCGTCACGACATGGAAGTAGAAGTTCGGCAGCGCGAAAGTCAGCAGATAGCTCTCGCCAGTGAAGGTTGGCTTGAAGCTGCCGAAACTTAAGGCCACCTCACGCGTTTCGCTGTCCGCGAAATGTTCCTCCCCTACCCCCTCGATATAGGCGAGCGTGTTCGCGATGCGCTCTTGCAGCTGCTCGAAACTGGCTTCGTTGTCGGGGAATTTCGGCGCCGCGATGCCGGTCAGCCGTTCGATCGAGAGTTTGCTGGTATCGCTGGCGCGCTGCACCTGGGCCGTCAGCGGCAGCATATCGTCGGCCAGGCGCGCCGACAGCAGCGTTTCGGGCACCTTGCCGCTTTCCTCGGCATGGGCTTGCGCCTTGTGCAGCAGGCTCGCCATCACTCTCAGGCCGCGCGCGAAGACCGGCGCGGAGACTTTGTACATGGACAGGGACATGCGCTACTCCTTTGCGGTGGGTGTCCGCGCAGTGTAGCGCAATCCCTTATTTCACGCGCGTGACCATCATGCCGGCACGCAGGCCGACGCGCACGTCCGGGTTGGGGAATACCACCAGCTCTTCCTCATGCTGCACGGTGTAGACGGTATCGCCGTCGCGCGCGATTTCCTGGCCCTGCTTCAAAGCGGTGAAATTCTGCGTTTCCTTACCGAAGGCCATCTTGAAGCCGTCGCTCAGCTTGATGATGTTCTGCGCCACCTTGAACACATGCGGTGCCTGGGCTGCGGCCACGGGCGGCTGGCCGCGCAGCAGGCGGTCGAGCGCGGCGCGCGCGGCGTCGAATTGCGCCAGGTCGTTGCGGCCCAGCGTGCCGATGCGGCCCAGTTCCACCGTGGTGCCGGCCGCCGCGTGGTGCTCGGCGCTGTAGTAGCTGTAGGTGCCGGCGGACGATGGGTTCATGATGATGGCGCCGATGCCGGCCTCGCCCAGCCAGCCCACCAGCCGGGCCTTGGCATCGTCGGCGATCAGGTCGGGGACGATGGCGAAGGTGGGGTAGACGCTGGGGCGGATGGCGGTGTGCAGGTCGAGGTGCCAGCGCTGCTTGCCTGCGTTGGCGAAGAAGGCGCCGGTGGCGGCGATCATGACGTCGGCGCGCGCGGCTTCGGCAGTGCCGGCCAGGCTGCCGCGTTCGGCGCGGAACATGCGGTTCAGGTCGGCGTCGATGAAGCGCTTGGCCTGGCGGATGGCGCCGATGTTGCCGACGCAGAGCATCAGGTCGACCGCCAGCGCTTGCGGGGTGCGCGCCAGTTCGTCGAGCAGGTAGGCCACCAGCTCGATCGGGCCGGTTTCGTCGCCGTGTACGCCGACCGAGACCAGGACGGCGGGGCGGCCGCCCTCCGCATGATGGATGGTCAGGATGCCGTCGGCGGGTTCGGTGACCGTGAAGCCGGCTTGCTCGAAGCTGCGGGCGACGGCGGTGAAGTCGGCTTCCGCCAGGGCGCGGACTGCGGGGGGGAGGGTTTGATTGTCTGCCATTGTTTGCTGCTGATTCTTTTCTGCTTCGCTCAAACCGGTAAACCGGTGTCAGACCCGCAGGGTCTGACACCGTTACGCGGCGGCCGCTGGCCGGTGTCTGACCCTGCGGGTCAGACGGGACGGCCATCCGGCCGGTTTACCGGTTCTCAGGCCGCCATCGCGACAGCGTTGACCGCCTCCGACAACGCCCACACATCCAGCATCGCCTGCTCCAGGTCAGCCGACGCCGCATAGCCCGACAAGCCCAGCGTGCACGTCACCAGCTCCACCGCCTCCACCGCATCATGCCCGTTGGTGGCGCGCGCCAGCACCTGCGACAGCAATTTCTGCTGCGTACGGCGCAAAGCCTGCTGCGCGTAGCTGCGCAACTGTTCCTGCGACTTCGACACCGCCGGCAGCTTCAAGCCGCGCTCCAGCGTATCGATGCCGGCTTGCGCGCGCAGCGCCATGCCCACAGCCAGGAAGCCCGGCAAGTCCATGCCCGCCGGACGCTTGACCGACAGCGCCGCGAACACGAATGCCGCCACGCCTTCCAGCGCATCGACCGCATCCCACGCCTGCACGAACTCGGCACGCAGGCCGCCGTGTGCCGCCGCTTCCGACTGCACGTCCGCCGCCATCTTGCGCACCGTTGCCGGATCGGCGAACAGCCTGGTCAGCTCGGCGATGCCGGCGCCGCGCAACTGGTCCTTCGGCACGCCCAGCACGCCTTCCATCACCGACTTCAGCATGGCGCGGGTACGCGCATCCACGCGCATGGCCACGTTGCGCGGCACTTTCAGCGCGTCGGCATCCAGGCTGTCGAACATCGGCGCCAGGTTCAGCGCCGCCCAGGCCTGGCCCCAGGCCAGGATCACGTCCTGCTCGCTGCAGTTGTGCTGCGCCGCCAGGTCGCGGATCATCAGCGGCCCACAGCGGTTCACCACCTCGTTGGCCAGCACGGTCGCCAGGATGGCATTGGCCAGCGGGTGTGCCAGCGGCGGACGGGTGGCCACCAGCTGTTCGGGGAAGTAAGGGCGCAGCACCTTTTCCGCCCAGGCTTCGTCCGTCAGCGGCATGGCCGACAACAGGCGCTTGTAGCGGTTCTTCACGTTGGCGATCACCACCGCCAGTTCCGGCGTGGTCAGGCCGCGGCCATCAGCCTTGCGGCGCGCCAGTTCGGCCACGCTCGGCAGGTGCTCCAGTTCGCGCGACAGCGCGCCCTCTTCTTCCAGGTCGGCGATCAGGTCGGCGTAGCCGTCCTGCGTGTGCGCTTCCGACTGGGCCTGGAATTCGCGCACCAGCAACCGGGTTTGCTGGGTGTTGTCGCGCAGGACCAGGCGCTCCACTTCCATGGTCATCTCGTTCAGCAGCTGGTTGCGCTCAGCTTCCGAGGTCTGGCCGGCGTTGACTTCCACGTCCAGCCACATCTTGCAGTTCACTTCATGGTCGGAGCAGTCCACGCCGGCCGAGTTGTCGATCGCATCGGTGAAGATGCGGCCGCCGGCCAGGGCGAATTCGATACGGCCGGCCTGGGTCGCGCCGAGGTTGCCGCCTTCGGCCACTACCTTGCAGCGCAGCTCATTGCCGCTGACGCGGATATTGTCGTTGGCGCGGTCCTTCACCTGGGCATGCGTTTCCGCCGAGGACTTGATGTAGGTGCCGATACCGCCGTTGTAGAACAGGTCCACCGGTGCCAGCAGGATGCGGTGCATCAGTTCTTCCGGCGTCAGCGAAGTTTCGGCGATGTCGAGCGCGGCGCGGATCTCGGGCGACAGTTCGATCGAACGCGCGGTACGCGGGAACACGCCGCCGCCCTTCGAGATCAAGTCCTTGCTGTAGTCGTCCCACGAGGAGCGCGGCAGCGCGAACATGCGCTGGCGTTCGGCGAAGGATTTCGCGGTATCCGGGTTCGGGTCGAGGAAGATGTGGCGGTGGTCGAAGGCCGCCAGCAGCTTGATCTGGTTCGACAGCAGCACGCCGTTGCCGAACACGTCGCCCGACATGTCGCCCACGCCCACTACGCTGAACGGGGTGGTTTCCATGTCATGGCCCATCTCGTAGAAGTGGCGCTTGACCGCTTCGAAGGCGCCCTTGGCGGTGATGCCCATCTTCTTGTGGTCGTAGCCATTGGAGCCGCCGGATGCGAAGGCGTCGCCCAGCCAGAAGCCGCGCTTGACGGCGATGCTGTTGGCGATGTCGGAGAAGGTCGCGGTGCCCTTGTCGGCGGCCACCACCAGGTAGGGGTCGTCGTTGTCGTAGCGGACAGTATCTTCCGGCGGCACGATCTTGCCCAGCACGCGGTTGTCGGTCACTTCCAGCAGGCTGGCGATGAACAGGCGGTAGACCGCTTCGCCTTCGGCTGCCACCACGTCGCGCGGCGCATCCTTCGGCATTTGCTTGCAGACGAAGCCGCCCTTCGCCCCGGCCGGCACGATCACCGCGTTCTTCACCATCTGCGCCTTGACCAGGCCCAGCACCTCGGTGCGGTAGTCTTCCATGCGGTCGGACCAGCGCAGGCCGCCGCGCGCCACCGGGCCGCCGCGCAGGTGAACGCCTTCGAAGCGGCGCGAGAACACGTAGATCTCGCGGAATGGACGCGGTTCCGGTACCAGCTGCAGGTTGCTGGTGTCGAACTTGAAGATGATCTTGTCGCCCTGGCCAGCATTCTGGAAGTAGTTGGTGCGCAAGGTCGCCAGCATCAGGTCGACCATGGCCGCGAAAATCACTTCGGAGTCCGCATGGTTGATCGCGCTCAGGCGGCCCTTGATGGCCACCAGCTTTTCCTTGGCGGCGCTGCGGGTCGCTTCCGGCAGCGCCGGGTCGAAGCGCTCTTTCCAGGCATCGACCAGCTCCTTCACCAGCGCAGGATGGCGGCGCAGGATCTCGGCCATGTAGCGCACGGTGAACTGGGTGCCGGCCTGGCGCCAGTAGCTCATGTAGGCGCGCACCAGTTGCACCTCGCGCAGGCGCAGGCCGCCTTCCACCACCAGGCCGTTCAGGCGGCCGTCTTCCGCTTCATTGTTGAACAGGGCGTTGAACAGTTCCTCCGCCACCTGCATCACGCCGGGACGCGCCAGTTCGGTGGCGCTCTGCCCGTCGACGGCCAGGCTGGTCACGTAGTGCTTCTTGCCGTCGGAAGTACGGATGGTGTGCGCCGATTCGCGCTCGATGGCCACGCCGGCGTTATGCAGCGCCGGCAGGATGGAAGACAGGGCCGGCACCCGGTCCACCGAGTACAGGCGGATGGTGGTGGCGGCGTTGCCTTCGGACGGCAGTTCGACGCGCACGGCCACGCGCGCGTCGTCGCCATTGCGCAGGATCTTGTCCAGGTCGTGGAAAGCCACGCTTGGCGGCGTCGCCGCCACGTAGTCGACCGGCAGCGTGGAGCACAGCTTGCGCAGGCTGTTGCGCAGCGGCTCTTCGCCCACCTTGTCGGCCAGTTCGGAGAAGCGGTCATGCCAGCCGTCCAGCACCGTCAGCAGCGGACGCTGGATATCGCTTTCCAGGTCCAGCGGATAGCGTGCGGCGTGGGCGATCAGGTAGAGGCGGGCCAGCGGGCCGTCCGACACCAGGGTCTGCGAGCTGACGTGGGTGGCGCCGGAGCTTTCCTGCAGGGCGCGCGCCAGGGCATGCGCCACCGAGGCCGAGTAGCGTTCGCGCGGCAGGTAGACCAGCACGTTCAGGTGGCGCGCATACACGTCGCGGCGGGCGAACACCTTGGCGCGCGGCTGCTTGTACAGCGACACCACGGCACCACATACTTCGGCCAGCCATTCCGGTTCCGCTTCCAGCGCTTCGGTACGCGGCAGCGATTCCAGGATTTCGATGAATTTCTCGGCGCGGAAACCGGTCTCGCGCACGCCGGCGATCTTCAGCACTTGCGCGATGCGGCCACGCGCAAACGGCAGGCGGGCCAGCGGGGTCAGGGTGGCGGCGCGGGTAAACAGGCCGACGAAGCAATGTTCGCCCAGGATGGCGCCCTTGCCGTCGGTGTGGCGCACCCCGATGAAGTCCAGCGACTGGTCGCGGTGCAGGGTACCGCCGACGTCGGCCTTGACGATCGACAGGGTGTGGGCGCGCTTGGACAGGGTGTCGAAGTCGCCCGGGATGTTGGCCAGGCAGGTGCCATAGACCGGGTGGGCGGTGTCCTGCAGCACGCCGATGCGGCTGGGGATGTCGCGTTCCAGTTCGCGTGCGCCCGGTTTGACCTGGTAGTAGGCGTAACCGTGCACTTCGAAACCTTCGTCGCGCGCCCATTGCAGGAAGGCCGCCACTTCCTGGCCTTCTTCGCCGTGGCCGGCCGATTCATTGGCGACGGCGGTGAAGCGGTCCTTCATCGCGGACTGGTCGCGCTTCACGACGGCGGCGTCGCGCGCCACCATCTCGATGCGGCCGGTCAGCTCTTTCAGCGGGCCGTCTTCCAGCTTTTCGGACAGCAGGCACAGGACCATGGATTCAAGCTTGTCGCCTTTCTGGCCGACGGCTTCCACGGCGCCGTCGGCGCTGCGGCGCACCGGCAGCACGGCGTTCAGCACGCCGTTGGAACCGACGCGCAGCTTGCGCATGGCGATCACGATGGAGTCGACCAGGTAGGGCATGTCGTCGTTGACGACCAGCAGCGCGGTGGCGTGGCCGCCGCGCGCTTCTTCGTATTGGAGCGTGGCGATCTGGCAGCCGGCACCGGTGCGCTTGGCCAGCTGGGTGAAACCTTCCACAAGGACCGGGGCCAGGCTGCCGGGGGACAGGTCGGCCAAGTCTTCATCGTCGAGGGAGCCGAGCCAGGCTTCGATCAGCTGGGCGATCGGGCCGCTGGCCTTGACCAGTTCGAGCGTTTGCTTGCGCAACTCTTGTGGCATTTGTTTCATCTGCTTCTCCAAATACGTTGTAGGTATCTTTCTTTTCAAACCGGTAAACCGGTGTCTGACCCGCAGGGTCAGGCACCTGGGTGCGAGCAGAAAGGTGTCAGACCCCGCGGGTCTGACACCGGTTTACCGGTTCTGATTACAGATCGTACAGGCCGGGTAAGCCCAGGATCTGTTCCAGCTCTTTCAATGCGGTATGCACTTCCACAGCCAATTGCGGATCTGCCAAATCTTTCGGTTCCAGATGGTCGCGGTAGTGTTTCTCCACCCACGCGACCAGGGTATGGTACAGCGTTTCGGTCATCACGACGCCCTGGTGCATGGCCGCCGCCTCCTCGTCGGTCAGCGCCACGCGCAGGCGCAGGCAAGCTGGCCCGCCACCGTTGCGCATCGACTGGCGCAGGTCGAAGTGGATCAGTTCATCCACCGGCCCGCCGGATGCCACCAGCTTGTCCAGGAAAGCCGCCACGGACGCAATCTCCTGGCATTCGTGCGGCGTGACCAGGGCCATCTTGCCGTCGGGCTTGGACAGCAATTGGGTATTGAACAGGTAAGACGCCACCGCATCGGCCACCGCCACGTCCGCCGTCGGCACGCGGATCGCCACCAGTTCGGCGCCCACGCGCTGCATGGCGGCGCGGATCGCAGCCAGCGCGCCCTGCTCGTCGTGGAAAGCCTGCTCGTGGTAGAACAGCACATTGCCATTGCCCACCGCGATCACATCGTTATGGAACACGCCCTGGTCGATCACATCAGGGTTCTGCTGCACGAACACGCAGCGCGCCGGGTCCAGCCCATGCAGGCGCGCCACGGCTTGCGACGCTTCCAGCGTATGGCGCGCCGGGAACTTCTTCGGCGCCGGCGCATTCGGGTCGAACTCCACGCGGCCGTACACGAACAGCTCCACCGCGGCGTCGCCGTGCTTTGCGCACAGGCGGGTATGGTTGGCCGCGCCTTCGTCGCCGAAGGCCGGGGTGCCGGGCAAGGCGTCATGCACCGCGAAGTAGCGCGGGTCGTGGAAGATGGCGCGCAGTGCACGGGCCGACTGGGCGTGCTCGAACGCGCGGTGCAGCTTGTTGTTCAGGTTGGCCGCCGTGAAATGCACGCGGCCATCCGAGGTGTCTGCCGACGGGCTGACGGTGGCGGCATTGGCGGTCCACATCGGCGAAGCCGAGTAGGCGCAGGCCAGGATCACCGGCGAATCGCTGTAAGCCTTGGCGATCACGTCGGCGTCGGAGCCGCTGTAGCCCAGGCTGCGCAGCAGGCGGAAATTCGGACGGTCCTGCGGCGGCAGCAGCGCCTGGGCGAAGCCGCGCCTGGCCAGCTCGCGCATCTTGGCCAGGCCCTGCAGGGCGGCCTGTTTGGGATTGGACGCGCTCTTGACGTTGTTGAAGGAAGCCACATTGCCAAAGGACAGGCCGGCGTAATTGTGCGACGGCCCGACCAGGCCGTCGAAGTTGTATTCGCGTGCAGGGCGCATGGTCAACCTCAGAAGTTCATGCCAGGCGACAGCTTGGCAGGCATTTCAAGGGCGCTGTTCTCGATCGAGGCGACCGGGTAGGCGCAATAGTCCGCCGCGTAGTATGCGCTTGGACGGTGGTTGCCGGACTTGCCGACGCCGCCGAACGGTGCCGAGCTGGCCGCGCCGGTGGTCGGGCGGTTCCAGTTCACGATCCCGGCGTGGGCACGCAGCTGGAATTTCTGCCACAGCGATTCGTCGGTGGACAGCAGGCCCGCGGCCAGGCCATAGCCGGTATTGTTGGCGACCTTGATGGCGGTGTCGAAATCGTCCACGCGGATGATCTGGGCCAGCGGGCCGAACCACTCC
Source organism: uncultured Oxalobacteraceae bacterium (assembly GCA_965650885.1). Taxonomy (GTDB): domain Bacteria; phylum Pseudomonadota; class Gammaproteobacteria; order Burkholderiales; family Burkholderiaceae_D; genus Rugamonas. Next base: position 56,149 of record CBFGQI010000001.1, on the reverse strand, counting down.
TCGTCGGGGATGCCCTTGGCGTCGGTGGTGTCCACGATGCCGGCCGAAACGAAGCCCGTGCCCGGCTCCAGCTGGCGCATTTCCAGCAGCAGCTTGCCGCCCTTGGCCACCATGTCGGCCTGCGCCTGCACCAGGCGCTCGGCGACGGTGGCGGAAACCACCGGGCCCATGAAAGGCGCGGGTTCGGCGGCCGGCGCGCCCACGCCCAGCTTCGACGCCACTTCCACGAAGCGTTTGACGAAGGCATCGCCCTGCGCGCCCTTCTGCACGATCACGCGGCGCGCGCAGGTGCAGCGCTGGCCGGCGGAGATGAAGGAGGACGACACCGCCATGAACACGGCGGCATCGATATCGGTCGGGTTCCACACGATCAGCGGATTGTTGCCGCCCATTTCCAGCGCCAGCAACTTGCCCGGCTGGCCGCCGAACTGCTTGTGCAGCGCGGCGCCGGTCTGGCTGGAACCGGTGAACAGCACGCCGTCGATTTCCGCATTCCGTCCCAGCGCGATGCCGGTTTCGCGGCCGCCGTTGACCAGGTTGATCACACCGGCCGGGATGCCGGCCTTCTCCCACAGCGCCACGGTCTTGATGGCGGTGCGCGGTGCGTATTCGCTCGGCTTGAACACCACGGTGTTACCGGCGATCAGGGCCGGCACGATATGGCCGTTCGGCAGGTGGCCCGGGAAATTGTAAGGGCCGAACACGCCGAACACGCCGTGCGGGCGATGGCGCAAGACGGCCTCACCGTCGGCCACCTTGTTGCGGGTTTCGCCAGTGCGGTTGCCGTAGGCGGTGATCGAAATGTCGACCTTGTTGGCCATGGTGGTCACTTCCGTGCGCGCTTCCCACAGCGGCTTGCCCACTTCTTCGGAAATGGTCTGGGCCAGGTCTTCCGCGTTTTCCTTCAGCAGGTCGCGGAAGCGGGTCACGATGGCGATGCGTTCTTCCAGCGGGCGGTAGGCCCAGGCTTCAAAGGCGGCACGCGCAGCCTGGGCCGCTTCGGCGACGTCGGTCTCGGTCGATTCCTGCGAAGCGTAAATCTGCTTGCCGGTGGCCGGGTTGGTGGTCACGATGGTCTCGCCGTGGCCGGCCTTCCATTGGCCGTTGATGAAATTGCTCAGTGCATGTTCAGACATTCTGGTTCTTCCTCACATTGAGAGACAGGGTGCGCACGGTCTCGCCAGGATGGCAGTGCAGCAGCGCTTGTTCGGCCGACGACAGGTCGATATTGCCGTTGGATGGGGAGGCGTCGGTCAGGATCATGCGGAAGTCCTGCATGACAGTGTTCGACACCAGGTAGGGTTCGGTGGTGTGCAGCGCGCAGGCATGGGCCGTGTCGGTGTCGCGCTCCACGGTCGCCAGTTCGCTGTCGCGCATGGCGCGCAGTTCGCTGACGCGGGCTTGCAGCACCGGGCCGGCGTCGAAGATGTCGACATAGCCTTCATAGTGCAGGCCTTCCTGCTCCAGCAGGCGGCGCGCCGGCGCGGTGGCCTGGTGCACCTTGCCGATCGCTTCCCGCGCGTCCTGCGGCAGGTAATCGACGTACAGCGGCTGGCGCGGCATCAGTTCGGCGATGAAGGATTTCTTGCCCAGCGCGGTCAGGTCGTCCACGTGGTGGAAGTCCATCTTGAAGAAGTGGCGGCCCAGGCCTTCGTAGAACGGCGAGCTGCCGTCGTCGGCCTGGTAGCCGCGCATCTCGGCGATGATCTTCTGCTCGAACAGCTGCGGGAACTGGGCGATGAACAGGAAGCGGCTCTTGGACAGCAGCTTGCCGTTGTTGCCCTGGCGGTAGTCCGGGTGCAGGAACAGGGAGCACAGCTCGGAGCAGCCGGTCAGGTCGTTCGACAGGTACAGCGTGTCCATGCGGGTGAACACGTTCAATTCGCGGCTGGAATGGACCAGGGTGCCGATGCGGTAATTGTAGAAAGGCTCGGTCAGGCCGACCGCGCCCTTGATGGCGCACACCCCGGCCAGCCGGCCGCTGTCGGTGTCTTCCATCACGAACATGTAGTCGCGCTCTTCCGGCGGGATGGTTTCGGCGAAGGACGCCACCGCCACGGCGACACGGTCGCCCATCATCTTCATGTCCGGCTTCAGCGTGGTCATGCCGGTGCCGACCTGGCTGGCCAGGTTGAACAGTCCTTCCAGGTCATTCGCTTTAATGGCGCGTACAACTAGCATAGTATTCTCGTTCTTAAATGCGGACGCAGGTCACGGTGTCGCCTTCTTCCACGCGCAGGATGTCCCGGGCTTCCCGGCTCAGGCAGACGTTCTCGGAATTCTCGAGCGGCGCGCTGTTGATGGTCACCGCGCGGAAGCGCTGGTCGGCGCCGGTCGACACGGCATAGGTGGCCACGGCATCGCTTGCCTGCGTGCCTTCCGCGCTGGCCACGCGGCGGTTCAGCGATGCCGTGAAAGTGCGCAGCGAGTGCTTGTGCGCCTGCAGGATCGGGCCGCCGTCGAAGATGTCGATGTATTCGTCGGCTTCGAAGCCTTCTGATGTCAGCAGGTTGAAGGCCAGTTCGCCGCTCGGGTGGATCTGGCCCATCACGGCCTGGGCATCGCCCGGCAGCAGCGGCACGTACACCGGGTAGTGCGGCATCAGCTCGACGATCAGGGTGCGGTTGCGGGCGCCGCCAATCACGCGCTCGGCGTCGAGGAAGTCCATCTTGAAGAACTTGCGGCCCAGCGCGTCCCAGAACGGCGAACCGCCATTCTCGTCGGTCAGGCCGGCCAGTGGCACGAAGAAGCGGTCGCCGAAGCGGTGCGGCGCCTGCACGGCGTACAACAGGCGGGAACGCGACAGCAGGGCTGCTTCGGGACGGTTGGCGAGCGAGGCGTCGACGTAGAAGCCGGACAGCTGCGAGTAGGCGGTCAGCTCGGAGCACAGCGTCAGGGCGTGCACGCTGTGGCTGATGTTCAGGTCGCGCGAGACTTGCTGGATGACGTCGTTGCGGAAGGAGAAGTAGGTGCCGTTCGAACCTGCGGAAGCGTGGATGGCGGCGGTGCCGACGATTTTCTTGTCGGCCAGCGATTCCATCACGAACATGTACGATTCTTCGCTGGGGATGTCGACGTGGGCGGCGAAGGAAGCGATGGAACGCTCGACTGCCTGTTCGATCTTTTCGCGCGTCTTCGGCAGGGTATGGACACCCGGCATGCTGACCGCGGCCAGGGCTTCGAGGGCGGCGATGTCGGCGGTTTCCACCGGACGGACTACATACATGGGGTGCTCCTCTTTATTCTTCTCTAAAACAAAAACCGGTAAACCAGTGTCAGACCCACAGGGTCTGACACTTGGCCCGCGACAGCCGCGGAGAGGGGTCTGGCCCTTGGGCCAGACCCCGCCTTACCGGTTTCAGGCAGCCTTGGTCAGGTCCGCAACCGCCAGGCGGATAATGCGGTCCGCCTCATCGATCTGGGCATCCGACACCACCAGCGCCGGCGCCAGGCGCACCACGTCGGTGCCGGCGATCAGGATCATCAAGCCATGCGCCTCGGCCGCGCGCTGGATATCCTTGGAACGGCCCTTGAACGGCTCGGCGACCACCAGGCCCAGCAGCAGGCCCGCGCCGCGCACCGCGGAGAACACGCCAGGGAAATCGCGTACCAGCCCTTCCAGCTTGCCGATCAGCTTCTCGGACGCCTCTTTTACGCGCGCCAGGAAGGCTGGCTGGTTGATGGTTTCGAGCACGGTCAATGCCACGGTCGCGGCCAGCGGGTTGCCGCCGTAGGTGGTGCCATGGGTGCCGACGCCCAGGTGCTTGGCCAGTTCGTCGGTGGTCAGCATGGCGCCGATCGGGTAACCGTTGCCCAGGGCCTTGGCCGAGGTCAGCACGTCCGGGGTCACGCCATAGCCCTGGTAGGCGAACAGCGAACCGGTACGGCCCATGCCGCACTGTACTTCGTCGAAGATCAGCACGGCATTGTGCTTGTCGCACAGCTCGCGCAGGGTCTTCAGGTATTCAGGATTGCCCGGCATCACGCCGCCCTCGCCCTGCACCGGCTCCACGATCACGGCGCACACGTCGTCGCCGATGGCAGCCTTGGCCGCTTCGATATCGTTGTAAGGGATGTGGTCGATCGACGGCGGCAGCGGCTCGAAACCTTCGGTGTACTTGGACTGGCCGCCGACGGATACGGTGAACAGGGTACGGCCGTGGAAGGAATTCAGGCAGGACACGATGCGCGGCTTGCTGTCGCCGAACTTGGCGTGCGCCACTTTACGGGCCAGCTTCAGCGCGGCTTCATTGGCTTCGGCGCCCGAATTGCAGAAGAAGGCGCGGTCGGCGAAGGTGGCTTCGGTCAGGGCCAGGGCCAGGCGCAGCACCGGCTCATTGGTGTAGCCATTGCCCAGGTGCCACAGGGTGTTGGCCTGGCGGGTCAGCGCTTCCACCACCACGGGGTTGCAGTGGCCGAGGGATGCCACCGCGATGCCGGAGGTGAAATCCAGGTAATGCTTGCCGTTCTGGTCCCACAGGTCCAGGCCCGATGCTCGCACTGGCACCATCTGGGCAGGTGCATACGTCGGGACGATCACTTCGTCGAACGTGGCGCGGGTTACAGGGCGGGTGGCAACAGTCGAGTCAAGCTTGGCGTTCATGGCAAATCCCCATCAATGGTAAGGTGTACTGCATTGTAAAAGCGGGGATGCTAAAACTCTTTTGAATCTGCGACAAGGATTTTCAGAATTGTCCAAAACCGGTAAACCAGGGTCAGACCCGCGGGTCTGACCCTGTCTATGCAACTAACACGGCAAGTATGATCCCTGCGGCCAGCGCGCAGCCAGGGGTCTGACCCTTGGGTCAGACCCCGGTTTACCGGTTCTAGCGGTTCAGCTTGCGCTGCCGCTCCTCACGCGGGGTATTGCCGAACAAGGTGCCGAACGCCGTCGAGAAGTGCGAGCCGGACGAGAAGCCGCACATCAGTCCCACCTGCACGATGGAATGGTTGGTTTCCAGAAGCAATTGCCGCGCCCGCTGCAGGCGCAGCTCGAGGTAATAGCGCGACGGCAAGGAACCCAGGTACTGCTTGAACAGCCGCTCCAGTTGCCGCCGCGACAAGCCCACCAGCCCGGCGATATCGTCGGTCGACAGCGGTTCCTCGATATTGGCTTCCATCAGGGTCACCGCTTCCGACAGCTTCGGTTGCAGCGCGCCGAAGCGCGCCTGCAAGGCCACCCGTTGCCGCTCATCCTGCGAGCGCACGCGGTCGATGCACAAGGCTTCCTTGACCTCGGCCTGCACATTGGGGCCGAACAGCGCCTCCACCAGGGTCAGCGCAAAGTCGATCGAGGCGGCCCCGCCGCAGCAAGAGACCAGCCGGCCATCGAGCTCGAACAAATTCGGTGTCAGGATCGCGCGCTCGGTGACATCCTCGGTTTCCGCATAGAGCGCCCAAGGCAAGGCGATGCGCGCCCCGCCCGCCGCGCCAGTCTGCGCCAGCCACAGCACGCCGGCGCCGACCGCGCCCCAGAACTCGGCTTGGCGGCAGCACTCGATCACCGCGCGCAATTCGGCATCGGCCGGACGCGCCGCGCCCTCGTCGGCGACGATCAGGGCCAGCGACCAGTCGCCCGCCGCATTGGCGGCCTGGGCCGGGGTCATGATGTCGAGCTGGAAGGCGCTGCCGAGGATGCGCTGGGCCAGCCGCAGCGGCTGCGCCAGCCCGGACCAGGCCAGGCTGTCCGGCTCGCCCGCATTCACCAGCAGCATGCGCAGCGGCTGCTCCCGGGTCAGGCGACTAAGTTGAGCAAATGACATCTTCTATTCAGGGACGAGCGCCGACGCGGGACGCTCGGGGGTATTCCATTGGCTGACAATCATACCGGAGATCAAGAGCATCGCGCCCAGCAGCTGCATCTGCCCCATGGTCTCGCCCAGCCACATATAGCCGAAAATGGCGGCGCTGGCCGGCTCGAAGGCATAGATCACCGCCGCCTCGTTGGCGCTGGCATGGCGCTGGCCCCAGGTTTGCAGGGAAATGATGGCGGCCGTCGCAATCACGCCCAGGTAGACCAGGTTCCATTTGCTGGCCGCCAGCTCCTGCCAGGTAGCGCGGTAGTAATCGGCCGCGCCGGGCGGCACTTCGCGCAGCAGGATCCACAGGCCGGCAAACAGGGCGACGGTCCAGATCTGCGCCACCGTCAGCGTCATCAGGCGCTCGACCTTGCGCGAGAACTGTTCCATCACCTTGATGTAGAGGCCGAACAGGAAGGCGGCCGCCAGTGCCAGCGAATCGCCGCGGCTCCAGCTGAAGCTGCCCTCCCAGCACAGGGCGAACAGTCCGGCCACCGCCAGCAGCAGGGCCAGCACGATGCGCTTGTCCGGCCATTTGCCCATGGCGATGCCGAGCAAGGGCACCACCAGCACATTCAGCCCGCAGATGAAGGCATTGCGGTTGGAAGAGGTCAGGCTCAAGCCTTCGACCTGGGCCAGGTAGCAGAAGAACAGCAGCACGCCGGCCAGGAAGCCATGGTGCAGGTCGCGCCAGCGCGCCCCCACCAGGAAGGGCGACAGCAGCACGCCGGCGATGGCAAAGCGCGATACCACGATCCAGTTGGCCGACAGGGTGTCGGTCATATCCTTCATGGCCGGGAAGGTGGTGCCCCAGACCAGGGTCACGACCAGCAGGGCCAGGATGCCGCGCGCGTGTTGGGGCATGGCTAAAACACCATATTGTTATAAGTTTGCATATGGTAACCGATGCAGCACCCGGCAGGCGGGCGCTATAATCCAGTGTCATGGGCGAACGATATTTGAAAAGCATCCGGCTGCTGGCCGAATGCATGCAAGGGTTTGAGAGGTGGTCCGGCGAGCATGTGCGCCAGTGCGGCCTCACCCACGCACAATTCGATATCATCGCCACACTGGGCAACACGCCGGGCATGAGCTACAAGGAGCTGGGCGAGCGCACCCTGATCACCAAAGGCACCCTGACCGGCGTCATCGAACGCCTGGAACAGAAGGGGCTGGTGGAAAGGGAACGCAATGCCGACGACAAGCGCTCCTTCTTCGTGCGCCTGACCCCGGCGGGCGAACAAATGTTCGCCGACGTGTTTCCCATCATCGTTGCCAAGGGAGTTGAATTGTTTTCCGACTACAGCGATGCCGATTATGAAGCCCTGGAACGTACCCTGGCCGGCCTGAAGGCCACGATCAGTGCCGGTTCACCACTTTAAAGAACGACAAGAATGTTAAAGACCACCCTGCTGGAAGGCATCAAGCCAGCCAAGTTCGACAAGCAAATCGCTGCCAACCTGCTGCTGGAAAACACGACTGTAGAAGCCGTGCGCAAGGAAAAACTGCTGATTGGCATCCGCAATGAGGACGGTGACATCTACCGCCTGATCGGGGCCACCAAGCACAACAGCTTCACCAATGCGGTGGAGGAACTCGAAGACCTGGAACTGGTCGATGAATTGGGGGATGTCGAAGGCACCGTGGAAGGGTGCGACGCCATCTTCGGCGCAGGCTGAGCGGGGGCGCATAGCCGATTTCAATCGCGCCCGGCTTGGCCTGCGAAAAAATTCATTAAATAATCCGTCCTGCGATAGTTCCACAGGGCAATTTCTGCTTATAATTTTCGCATGGACAGACTGGACGCTTTCAAAGCAATTGCGGCCCAAGCAGGCCGCGGTGAGCTTGCCTTCCCCACCAATATCGACGCGTCGCTGAAGCTGCAGCGCGCGCTGAACGACGACAATTGCCATATCGACCTGGCTGCCAAGCTGGTGCAGGCCGACCCGCTGCTGGCGGCGCGCACGGTGGCCATTGCCAATTCGGTGGCCTACAACCGGACGGGGATGGAGATTTCCAGCGTCAAGACGGCAGTGCAGCGCCTCGGCGTGCGCACCCTGCAGTCGCTGGTGACCTCGGTCATCGTGCGCCAGCTGGGCATCAAGATCCGCAATCCCCTGCTGAAAGCCAAGGCCAACCAGCTGTGGGAGCACACCGCCCACGTGGCGGCGCTGGCGCAGGTGATCGCCAGGCGGGTGTCCCATGTCGATCCCGATACGGCCATGTTTGCCGGCATCGTGCACGAGGTGGGCGGCTTCTACATGCTGTCGCAGGCGGAAGCGTATCCCGAAGTGATGGAAGGCGACCCGGAAGACTGGATCACCTACGGCGAAGTCCAGATCGGGCGCGGCGTGCTGCAAAAGCTGATGATCCCCGAGAATGTCATGAAGGCGGTGGAAGCGATGTGGGAAGGCATGCGCGCCCTGCCGCCCGAGAACCTGGGCGATACGCTGATGCTGGCCAACGACTTGTCGCCGATCGCCTCGCCGCTGCATGCCCGGCCCGGCGCCACTTCCGTGGCCGCCGCCAGCACCATCGACTTTGCCGTCGGCGACGGCACGCTGGCCAGCATCATGGAAGAGTCGGCGGAAGAAGTGAAATCCCTCACCGCCGCCCTGCTCCGCTAACTTGAAAGTCGGGGTCAGCTCTGGCTTCTCGGGGAACTTTGCGCTTCGCGCAGCGCAAAATGTCCGGTTGCCAGAGCTGACCCCGACTTTCAACTTTTAACTTAGAGAGGCAGCCAGGCGGCGATGGCGCGGCCGATGGCGTCGGGGTGGTCTTCCTGGATGTTGTGGGTGCCTTCACCCAGCTCGACCAGCCGGCAGTTGGCGAAGCGGGCGGCGTACCGTTCGGCGACGGCGCGCGGCGTCAATACGCCGTTCGGGCTGAACAGGATCAGCTTGGGGTATTGGGCGCTCGCCATGATGGCTTCGTTACGCTCGATCAGCTGGTACACCTCGGCCGGTTCGCCGGCAATCGGCATCATGCGCGGGAAGGCCAGCATCGGCTTGCGCGAGGCGGGCGTTGGGAAGGGTGCGCGGTAGGCAGCCATGTCTTCCGCCGTCAGCGGGCGCAGCGACCCCTTGGGCAGCATTTGCTCGATGAAGAAGTTCTGCTCCAGCACAAACGCTTCCCCGCTGCCCGCTGCGCGCATCAGCTTGAAACGCTCGCGCGCCTGCTCCAGCGGATGGAAGTCTTCCCACGTCGGACTGGGCCGCACGAATTCCATCAGCGCCACGCCGCGCACCTTGGCCGGGTAGCGCGCCGCCAAGTGGATCGCCAGCGCGCCGCCCCAGTCCTGGCCGACGAGGGTGAACTGCTCGACGCCCATGTGCTGCAGGAAGGCCTCCAGATAGGCGGCGTGTTCCAGGAAACTGTAGTCGATTTCGGGCTTGCCGGACGCGCCGAAACCAATCAGGTCGGGCGCCAGGCACCATGCCTTGGCGGCCACATGCGGCATGATATGGCGCCAGATGTAAGAATGGGTTGGGTTGCCGTGCAAGAAAATCACGGCGTGCGCATTGCGCTCGCCGAGTTCGCGGTAGGCGATGGCGGAATCCAGGACGGGGATCGATGGCATGCTGTCTCTCTCAAAAAAATGCCCACTCCGGGGAGTGGGCCAAGTCCAAAACTAGGGATGTCCTGAAAGAGACGGCTCCATCTTATGTTCCGGACCGGCCACACTCTGTGCGTCACTTCACATAAACTTTAAAAAGGCCATGGCGTTTCGGTCTGCTGCCATGCCGGCAATTGCTGCATGCGCTCGAACCAGGCCAGCAAGTGGGCATATTTCGCGACCGGAATTTTGGCGCGGCTGACGTACATCATCGGTGCGGCCAACGCGAAGTCGGCCAGGGTCAGGCGATCGCCGCTGATCCACTGGCGGGTCGCCAGATGCTGGTCCAGCACCGCCGCGTGCTCGTGCACGAGGGCTTCGCCTTTGGCGATCTCGACCGGGTCCGGGTCCTGGCCTGTGACGAGTTTCTTCCACAGGTATTCCCAGGTCAGGATGCCGATGGCTGGCGAGAAGTGCTGGGCGGCGAAGAACATCCAGCGGTTGACGTCGGCGCGCGCCTTCAACGCTTTCGGGTACAGTGCTTCCGCGCCGTGGGTATCGGCCAGGTACTGCATGATGGCGCAGGACTCCCACAGCAGGAAGCCCTCGTCTTCCAGCACCGGCACCTTGCCGCAGATATTGACTTCCTTCAGGCGCTGGCGGTCGGCTTCCTTGCCCAGGTCGATGAACACGTGCTCCAGTTGGATGCCAAGCTGGCTTGCAACCAGCAAGACACGGCGGGCGTTGGAGGACAGTGGGTTGTGATAGAGGCGCATCGTTGAACTCCGTAAAGGGTTGATCGAATGCGCCCATGGTAATCAAGGGCTCCTGACAGTTCCTGTCAGTAGTCTCCTTCATTGATGGCATTTTCTTCGCGCCAAGCCTTGAGCAGGGCGTGTCGCGGCGTCGGATAGCGTTCGGCCAGCGCTTCCGCCTGCGATATGCGGTCGATGCGGAAGTGGCGGTTGGCCTTGCGCATCTCGCACCAGGCGGCCAGCAGGCGGCGGCCTTCGTAAAACGCCAGCGCAAACGGCCACACCGTCCGTTCGGAAGACAGGCCGTTCTCGTCGCTGTACTGGATGCGCATCTTGTGCTGGCGCCGAATCGCTTCGCGTGCCGGCCGCACGAACTCGTCATGTTCGGGGGCGTCGCGCATCAGCGGCACCCACAGGCTGGTGTCGGCCATATCGTCGCGCAAGTCCTTCGGCGTAGCGGTGGCGATCTTGGCCAGCGCATTGGCGGCCGCTTGCGCCAGCGCGGGATCGCCCTGGCGCCGCACCCAGCGCGCCCCCAGCACCAGCGCTTCCAGTTCATCAACGTCGAACATCAGCGGCGGCAGGAAAAAGCCGCTGCGCAACAGGTAGCCCAGCCCGGCCGAACCTTCCACCGGTGCGCCCAGTTCGGCCAGGGTTTGCATGTCGCGGTAGATCGTGCGTTCGGATACGCCCAGCTGCTCCGCCAGCGCAGCCGCCGTGACGGGACGGCGGCTGCCGCGCATGGCATCCATCAGCTGGAACAGGCGGCCGGTACGGCTCATTGCTGCTCCCCCTTTTTATGAGGCGAGCAGCTTAACATAGTTATAATTTGCGCATGACCAAGAATCCAACCACCAAAAGCCCTGCGACGAAAAGCCGTGCCCTCGGCAAGGTGACCCTGTCCGACGTCGCCGCGCGCGCCGGCGTGGCGCCCATGACGGCGTCGCGCGCCATCAACCAACCCGAACTCGTGTCGGCCGTGCTGCGCGAACGCGTGGACAAGGCCGTGCTGGAACTGGGCTATGTGCCCAACCGTGCCGCGCGCGCCCTGGCTTCGGCGCAGTCGCGGGTGATCGTGGTGCTGGTGCCTTCGTTGGCCAATACCGTGTTCACGGCGGTGCTGGCGGGCATCCAGGACGCCCTCGACCCGTGCAACTACCAGATCCTGATCGGCAATACGCGCTACTCAGACGCGGAAGAGGAAAAGCTGCTGTCGACCTACATGCAGTCCAATCCCGACGGCATCCTGCTGTCCGGCCTGACCCACAGCCCGCGCGTGCGGCAAATGCTGGCCACTTCGCGCGTGCCGGTGGTGTCGATGATGGACCTGTCGTCCGAGCCGGGCGTGATGTCGGTCGGCTTCTCGCAGGTCGATGCCGGCCACGCCATCACGCGCTACCTGATCGGCAAAGGCCACCAGCGCATCGGCTACATGGCCGCCCAGCTCGACGAGCGCACCCTGAAGCGCGCCGAAGGCTACCGCAAGGCGATGGAAGAAGCCGGCCTGGCCGACCCCGCGCTGGAAATGATGTGCCCCGAACCGTCCACCATCGCGCTGGGCGCCGAGCTGCTGGGCCGCATGCTGGCCAGCATGCCCGGCCTGGACGCGATCTTCTGCTGTAACGACGACCTGGCCCATGGCGCCATCTTCCAGTGCCAGCGGCGCGGCATCAAGGTGCCGGAGCAATTGGCAATCTGCGGCTTCAACGACCTGCCGGCATCGGCCTGGATGAAGCCATCCGTCACCACGGTCGGCACCCCGCTGTACCAGACCGGCTTCGACGCCGCCAGCCTGCTGCTGGCGAGCATCCGCGGCACCGACGTGCCGGCCCAGCGCATCGACCTCGGCTTCACCCTGCTGGCGCGCGAGAGCGCATGACCAGGGTTGCCACGCGCTGGGTCGTGATGGGGGTCTGCGGCAGCGGCAAGAGCCGCGTCGGCGCCCTGCTGGCCGCCGCGCTGGGCGCGCGCTTCCTGGAGGGCGACGACTTCCATCCGCCCGCCAACGTCGAGAAGATGCGCGCGGGCGTCCCGCTGGACGACGCAGACCGCGCCGGATGGCTGGACCGGCTGGCGGCGGAAATCGCCGGCGCCGCCGCTGCCGGCGAAGACCTGGTGCTGTCCTGCTCCGCACTCAAGCGCCGCTACCGCGACCGCTTGCGCACAGCCGATGCCGCCCTGCGTTTCGTGCATCTGGAGGGGGAGCGGGAATTGATTGCCCGCCGCATGCTGGCGCGCGTGGGACATTACATGCCGCTGTCGCTGCTGGAAAGCCAGCTGGCAGCGTTGGAAGCGTTGCAGGATGACGAAGCAGGCTTGCGGCTGGACATCCGCCAGGAACCGGCGCAGCTGGTGGAAGAGATTCTCGCGGAGAAAAGGATGCGCGGACACAGCGCGCCTGCCGCGCCCGCGCAATAAAACAAGCCAGGCGGGAGGCCTAACCTGCCATCGGACCGAAGTAGCGCTTGATAGCGCTAACATCCGAGGCGCAGTGTAAAGCAAGCCATTTCAATATGTCAACAAAGAAAAAAGGGGACGTACCCCATGAAGGTACGTCCCCTTGCCGGCTGGCGGCGCGGCGGGCTTACACCACGGCGCCGTCGGTCTCGTCCTTTTCCTTGATCGGCTTGATCAAGTCTTCGCGCTTCACGCCCAGCCACATGGCCACGGCGGCAGCCACGAACACCGAGGAGTAGATGCCGAAGCAGATACCGATGGTCAGCGCGATCGCAAAGTAATGCAGGGTCGGGCCGCCCAGGAACAGCATCGACAGCACCATCATCTGGGTGCAGCCGTGGGTGATGATGGTACGCGAGATGGTGGAGGTGATCGCGTTGTCGATCACTTCATGCACGCTCATCTTGCGCTGCTTGCGGAAGTTCTCGCGGATACGGTCGAAGATAACCACCGATTCGTTGACCGAGTAACCCAGCACGGCCAGCACGGCCGCCAGCACGGTCAGCGAGAATTCCCACTGGAAGAAGGCGAAGAAGCCCAGGATGATCACCACGTCGTGCAGGTTTGCAATGATCGCCGCCACCGCGAATTTCCATTCGAAGCGGATGGCCAGGTAGATCATCACGCCAATCACCACCATGACCAGGGCGCTCAGGCCGTCCTGCGCCAGTTCTTCACCCACCTGGGGGCCGACGAACTCCACCTTCTCGAGCGATACGCCTTCGGAACCGTCGGCGTGGAGACAGGCGCTCTTCATTTCATGCGCGCCCTTTTCGGTCACCTTGTCGACCTGCTTGACGCTGCCCTGCTCGGCCTTGCACAGCTCACCGAACACGCGCGAAGCAGTGTCGGCGGCGGTGGTGCCGGCTGCGTTGGGCAAGCGGATCATGGCATCACGCGCGGTGTCGATGCTCGACACTTCCGGATGGTATCCAAGCGCGGTCAGCGTGCCGCGTACCTTCTCCAGGTTGGCGGCTTGCGCGTATTTCACTTCCATCACGGTGCCGCCGGTGAATTCCACCGAGAAGTTCAGGGGACGCGTGATCAGGAAGAACACCGCCGCCACGAAGGTCAGCGCCGAAACCACGTTGAACACCAACGCGTGGCGCATGAACGGGATGTCTTTACGGATGCGGAAAAATTCCATCTCTATTCCTTAGTTCGCGGGTTTCCAGACGGTGCCGATCGACAGCGACTGCAGTTTCTTCTTACGGCCATACCACAGGTTCACCACGCCGCGCGAAACGAAGACCGCGGAGAACATCGAAGTCAGGATGCCCAGGCTGTGCACCACGGCGAAGCCGCGCACCGCACCCGAACCGAACACCAGCAGCGCGATACCCACGATCAGGGTGGTCACGTTGGAGTCCAGGATGGTGTGCCAGGCGTGCTCGAAGCCGGCCGAAATCGCCGACTGCGGATTGGCGCCGTTGCGCAGCTCTTCGCGGATACGCTCGTTGATCAGCACGTTGGCGTCGATCGCCATGCCGAGCGCCAGCGCGATTGCCGCGATACCCGGCAAGGTCAGCGTGGCTTGCAGCATCGACAGCAAGGCAACCAGCAGGAGCAGGTTGACCGCCAGCGCCAGCACGCTGAAGAAGCCGAACATCATGTAGTAGACGATCATGAAGACCGCGATGGCGGCAAAGCCGTACATCGTCGAATAGAAGCCCTTCTTGATGTTTTCGGCACCCAGTGCAGGGCCCACGGTACGCTGCTCGATCACTTCCATCGGGGCATACAATGCGCCGGCGCGCAGCAGCAGCGCCAATTCGTTGGAGTTTTCCATGCTGCCCATGCCGGTGATCTGGAAGCTGCTACCCAGTTCGCTCTGGATGGTTGCCACCGACAGCACTTCCGCCTTCTTCTTTTCGAACAGCACGATGGCCATCTTCTTGCCGACGCGGTCGCGGGTCGCTTCGCGCATCTTGCGGCCGCCGTCGCCGTTCAGGTCCAGGCTGACGGCAGGCTGCTGGTTCTGGTCGAACGTGGCGGTAGCGCTGGAGATGTAGTCGCCGGTCAGGACCACGTCCTTGTGCAGCACTACCGGGGTGTTCTTGCCGACGGTGAAGAGCTCCGAGTTGTACGGGATCGTTGCGGTCAGCTCGGTGCCGGGGGTAATGCTTTCGTCGACCATGCGCACTTCGAGGGTGGCGGTACGGCCGATGATGTCCTTGGCGCGCGCGGCATCCTGCACACCCGGCAGCTGCACCACGATGCGGTCGGGACCTTGCTGCTGGATGATGGGTTCAGTCACACCCAGTTCGTTCACGCGCTTGCCCAGGGTGGCGATGTTCTGTTGCACGCCATTGTCCAGCGTGGCTTTCAGCGCGGCCGGCTTCAGGGACGCAACCAGGCGCAGTTCATCGCCTTCCGTGGCGTCGGCCACGTTCAGGTCAGGCTGCTGTTCCTGGATGACGGCCTTGGCTTGCTGGCGGACCGCATCTTCGCGGAACTTGACCACGATGGTATCGCCCTGGCGCTCGATGCCGGCGTGGCGCACATTCTTGTCGCGCAGCTGCGACTTGATCGCGGCCTGCATGCCCTGGACACGCTTGGTCAGGGCAGCCTTGGTATCGACCTGCATCAGGAAGTGCACGCCGCCGCGCAGGTCCAGGCCCAGGTACATAGGCAGCGCATGCAGGGCCTGCATCCATTGCGGGGTATTCGAAACCAGGTTGACGGTGACGATATAGGTCGGATCGTTCGGATCCGGGTTCAGGCCTTTTTCAAGCGCCAGGCGGCCCTTGAACTGGGTGTCGGTGTCGGCGAATCGGGCGCGCACGGAAGTGTGCAGGCCGCTGCCGTCCACGGCGACGCCTTCGGTCTTGATGTTCTCTTTTTTCAGCAGCTCTTCCACCTGGGTGGCGAGGGCATGCGTCACTTTCACGGTGGACTTGCCGCTGGTCACCTGCAACGCAGGGGTCTGACCAAAGTAGTTGGGCGCCGTGTACAGCGCGCCGAGCAGCACGACCACGGCGATGACGATATATTTCCAGAGAGGATAACGATTCATAGTCTTCAGCGTTCGGGCGTGGGGGGCAAGTCGCCGCCCCCCCCGGTTATAACAAAACCAACAGGGTGGCTTTCGGCAGCAGGGTGGGAACCGCAGGCTTATGAACCACGACTTCGGTGCCGCTGGCAACTTCCAGGGTGACGTATTGCTCGTTGACCTTGGACACCTTGCCCAGGATGCCGCCGATGGTGACCACTTCGTCACCCTTGGCCAGGGCTTCCATCATGGCTTTCTGCTCTTTCGCGCGCTTTTGCTGCGGGCGGATCATCAGGAAATACATCACCACGAACATCAGGATCAGTGGTGCGAAGGTGGTCAGGCTGCCCATGGCGCCGGCGTCGGCTGCTGCAGTCTGGGCAAATGCGTTGGAAATGAACACGGTGACTCCAAGGTTCTAGTTAAAAATAGCGGTGTATTCTAGCACCGCGCTTGCTGCCCACCTATATAAAGGCGGGTTGTCAGGATTTAAATACCACGCGCGCGGTCGGCGTGGAATTGCTGGACCCAGTCCGGGAAGCGGTCCGCATCCAGGGCGTCGCGCATCTGCTGCATGATGTCGAGGTAGAAATGCAGGTTGTGGATGGTGTTCAGGCGCGCCCCCAGGATTTCCTGTGCACGGTGCAGGTGGTGCAGGTAGGCGCGGCTGAAGTTGCGGCAGGCGTAGCAGGAGCAGGTCGGGTCGAGCGGCTCCTTGTCATCCTTATAACGCGCGTTCTTGATCTTGATGTCGCCGAAGCGGGTGAAGATCCAGCCGTTGCGCGCGTTGCGGGTCGGCATCACGCAGTCGAACATGTCGACGCCGTTGGCCACGCCATTGACCAGGTCTTCCGGGGTGCCGACGCCCATCAGGTAGTGCGGTTTGTTCTGCGGCAGGCGCGGGCCGACGTGCGCCAGGATGCGCATCATGTCTTCCTTCGGTTCGCCGACGGACAGGCCGCCGATGGCCAGGCCGGGGAAATCGATCTGCTCCAGCCCCGCCAGCGATTCGTCGCGCAGGTTTTCGTACATGCCGCCCTGGACGATGCCGAACAGCGCGTTCGGGTTCTCGCCGGCGTTGAATTCGTTCATCGAGCGCTGGGCCCAGCGCAGCGACATGCGCATCGACTTGGCGGCTTCCTCCAGCGTGGCCGGGCGGCCGTCGATCTCATACGGCGTGCATTCGTCGAACTGCATCACGATGTCGGAATTCAGCACGCGCTGGATCTGCATCGAGATTTCCGGCGACAGGAACAGCTTGTCGCCGTTGATCGGCGAGTTGAAGGTCACGCCTTCCTCGGTGATCTTACGCATTTCGCCCAGGGAGAACACCTGGAAGCCGCCGGAGTCGGTCAGGATCGGCTTGTCCCAGCCCATGAAGCCATGCAGGCCGCCGAACTTGGACATCACGTCGTTGCCGGGGCGCAGCCACAGGTGGAAGGTGTTGCCGAGGATGATCTGGGCGCCGATTTCCTTCAGTTCCAGCGGCGACATCGCCTTCACGGAGCCGTAAGTACCGACCGGCATGAAGATCGGGGTCTGCACCTCGCCATGATTGAGCTTGACCGTGCCGCGTCGGGCGTGGGTCTTGCCGGTGGTGTCTTTCTTGATGAGTTTGAATTCCAGCATCGCTGTTCCTTATGCTCTGTTGTGCGTCGTCAGCAGCATGGCGTCGCCATAGCTGAAGAAGCGGTATTCGTTCGCGATCGCGTGCTGATAGGCGTGGCGGATTTCGGTAAAGCCTGCGAAAGCGCTCACCAGCATCAGCAGGGTGGACTTGGGCAGGTGGAAGTTGGTGATCAGTCGCGTCACCGTCTTGAATTGGTAGCCTGGGGTGATGAACAAGGCGGTATCGGCGCTGCCGGCTTCCAGCTGGCCGCTTTGCGAGGCCGATTCCAGCGCACGCAGCGAGGTGGTGCCGACGGCGACCACATCGCGGCCCGCGGCGCGGGCTTCGCGCACGGCGTCCACCGTTTCCTGCGGCATGGTGTACCACTCGGTGTGCATCTTGTGCTCGGCCAGGTTCTCGGTGCGCACCGGCTGGAAGGTGCCGGCGCCCACGTGCAGGGTCACATAGGCGAACTTCACGCCCTTGGCACGCAGCTTCTCCAGCAGCGGCTCGTCGAAGTGCAGGCCGGCGGTCGGCGCGGCCACGGCGCCGGGCACCTTGTTGAACACCGTCTGGTAGCGCGTTTCATCCACTTCGCCGGGCGCGTGTTCGATGTAGGGCGGCAGCGGCAGGCGGCCATACTGCTCGATCAGGTCGAACACGTCGGCATCGAAGTGCAGCGTGAAAAACTCGCCGGCACGCTCGCCCACCGTCACGTCGAAGGCATCGGCCAGGCGGATCTTCACGCCGGGGCCGGGCGACTTGGAGGCACGCAGCTGGGCCAGCACGGTGCGGGTATCCAGCACGCGCTCGACCAGCGCTTCGACCTTGCCGCCGCTCTCCTTCACGCCGAAGAATCGGGCCTTGAGCACGCGGGTATTGTTCATCACCAGCAGGTCGCCGGCTTGCAGTTGGTCGACGATGTCGGTGAACTGGCGGTCGTGCAGCGTCTTGCCGTCCACGTGCAGCAGGCGCGACGCGCTGCGGTCGGCAAGCGGAAATTGCGCAATACGCTCTGGCGGCAAGTTAAAATCGAAATCTGATAGCGAGTACATTGACGGACCACTAAAACTGTTGGGCAACCCTCTATTTTACTTTACCTGCCCAAAAACCACGCAAACATGCCGGAAACGAAGCGAAAAACGCCTGCCGCGCCAAAAAAACCCGCAGCCACCGCCGAGAGCAAACTCGCCAAGCTTGGCTTGCGCACGGACATGGACCTGGTGCTGCATCTCCCCATGCGCTACGAGGATGAGACGGAGGTCTTGACCATCCGCGAAGCCTGCCTGCGCGGCGGCGAAGTGTCGCAGGTGGAAGGCGTGGTCACGTCCAGCGAAATCGCTTACAAGCCGCGCCGCCAGCTGCTGGTGCATATCGCCGACGAGACGGGCGACATCCAGCTGCGCTTCATGAACTTCTACGGCAGCCAGGTCAAGCAACTGGCCGAGGGCACCCGGGTGCGGGCGCGCGGCGAAGTGCGGCATGGCTTTTTCGGTGCGGAGATTGTGCACCCCGCCTACAAGATCGTCAACGAAGGGGCGCCGCTGCCGACTTCGCTGACGCCTGTCTACCCTTCCGGCGAAGGACTGTCCCAACTGGTGCTGCGGCGGGCGATTGCCGATGCGATGAAACGCGTGGACTGGACCGACACGCTGCCGCCGGAGGTGCTGGAGACCATGCGCTTGCATCCGCTCGAATCGGCGGTACGCACCCTGCATTACCCGCCCGCCGAGATCGACGAGAACGCGCTGGTCGAGCGCAGCCATCCGGCATGGACGCGCGTGAAATTCGACGAGCTGCTGGCACAGCAACTGTCGCTGAAGCGCGCCCAGCGCGCGCGCCGCGCCAAGGGCGCTGCCGTGCTGGGCAGGGTGGGCACGCTGTCGTCGGCCTTCGAAGCCTCGCTGCCATTCAAGCTGACCAAGGCCCAGCAGCGCGTGCTGAAGGAAATCCGGGCCGACATCAAGCAGCCCTACCCCATGCAGCGCCTGCTGCAAGGCGACGTGGGCAGCGGCAAGACCATCGTGGCCGCGCTGTCGGCCGCGCAGGCAATCGACAGCGGCTACCAGGCCGCGCTGATGGCGCCGACCGAAATCCTGGCCGACCAGCACTTCCGCAAGATCGCGGCCTGGCTGGAACCGCTGGGCGTGAAGGTGGCGTGGCTGACGGGCAGCCTGAAAAAGAAGGAAAAGGAAGCCGCCTATGCGCTGGTGGAATCGGGCGAGGCGCAGCTGGTCATCGGCACCCACGCCATCATCCAGGATGCGGTGCAGTTCGCGAAGCTCGGCCTGGTCATCGTGGATGAGCAGCACCGCTTCGGCGTCGGCCAGCGCCTGACCTTGCGCAACAAGGGTAATGGCGAACATGTGCCGCACCAGCTGATGATGTCCGCCACGCCCATCCCGCGCACGCTGGCCATGACTTATTACGCCGACCTGGAAGTGTCCGTGATCGACGAGCTGCCGCCCGGCCGCACGCCGATTGTCACCGCCGTGGTCGACCAGAACCGGCGCGATGAAGTGATTGCCCGTGTCCATGCCGCCGCGCTCGAAGGCCGCCAGGCTTACTGGGTCTGTCCGCTGATCGAGGAGTCGGAAGCGCTGCAGCTGCAAACCGCGACGGAAACCTATGAAACCCTGGCAGCCGCCCTGCCCGACCTGCGCGTCGGCCTGGTGCACGGCCGCCTCAAGCCGGCGGAAAAGGCGGAAGTGAT
Source organism: uncultured Oxalobacteraceae bacterium (assembly GCA_965650885.1). Lineage (GTDB taxonomy): Bacteria > Pseudomonadota > Gammaproteobacteria > Burkholderiales > Burkholderiaceae_D > Rugamonas. The sequence continues at coordinate 36,269 of CBFGQI010000001.1, read as the reverse complement.
GGATGCTTTCGCCGCAGGCGAAATCCACGTGCTGGTCGCAACGACGGTGATCGAGGTCGGGGTGGACGTGCCGAATTCCTCGCTGATGGTGATCGAACATGCCGAGCGTTTCGGCCTGTCGCAGCTGCACCAGTTACGCGGCCGCGTAGGACGCGGTTCGGCGGCTTCGGTCTGCCTGCTGCTGTACCAAAGCCCGCTCGGCCCCGTCGCCAAGCAGCGCTTGATGACGATGCGCGAAACCACGGACGGCTTCGAGATCGCCCGCCGCGACCTCGAGATCCGCGGGCCCGGTGAATTCCTCGGCGCACGCCAGTCGGGCCAGGCCATGCTGCGTTTCGCCGACCTGGAAACGGATGGCTGGCTGGTGGACCAGGCACGCGACCTGGCCCATGCGCTGCTGCAGGAGTCCACGCCGGCCAACCAGGCCACGGTGGAAGCCCACCTCGAACGCTGGCTGGGCGGCCGCGAAGAATTCCTGAAGGTCTAGCGCCGCCTCAATTCCGGCCGGTCGGGGTGGCCACCAGCGATTCCACCTCCGCCGTCAGCGCAATGATGCGCGGAACGCCGTCGACCAGTGCAATCTCGGCTTTCTGCTTGCTCAGCGATTCCATGCGCTCGCCGGGCAGCAGCACCACTTCCTTCGCAATGTCGCGCGCCGTGGCGCTGCGGCCGTTGGCCGCCAGCGTCACTTCGCGCCGGCTGACTTCATAACTCGATTGCAGTTGCACTTTCCACAAGCCTTCCAGCATGGTCTTGTACTCCCCCACGCTCATGCGCGAGAGGCCGCCGCCGGTGCCCGGCATCGATACCATGATCAGGGCGTGCGGGGCGAAATGGGCCGTCAAGCCGTTGGCATCGTGACGCTTGACCGAAGTTTCCAGGTTGGCCATGACGGTACGGACCTCGGCTTCGGTAAGGCGTTTGCCGCCGCAAGCGGCCAGTGCGGCCGCGATTGTGATAATGATTGCAAGCTTCTTCATATAGTCATCATAACCGTGTGACATCTGTCGCATAGCCCCTTGCGTTTGCGCGACAGATGTCGCACAATCACGTCATACGTCACAAGGAGCCGCCCATGGCCATCCCATCGATTACCGAACTGACCCTGCTCAAGTGCCTGTGGAAGCAGCACCCGCTCAGCGCCCGCGAAATCCACGACCGCGTGGAAGAGGAACTGGCCTGGTCCTACTCCTCTACGCGCAAGACCCTGGAACGCATGCTGGAAAAAGGCATGATCAGCCAGCACACCGCCCATGGTATGAACGTATACGCGCCAGTGCTCGAAAAGGTTGAAACACTGGCCGAATTTGCCCACGATTTCAGCCATCGCGTGATGGAATTGAACACCCCTCTGCCCGTCAACATGTTCACCGGCTCGCGGCTGGTGAACCAGCATGAGCTCAAGGAACTGGAACAGTTGCTGGCCGAATGGCCGGAAGAAAAGGAGTAAGCATGTTCGCCCTGGTTTTCCTGCAGGCGAGCATTGCCAGCCTGCTGGCCGGGACTTGCGCCTGGCTGCTGCTGCGCCTTGCCGCGCGCGCCTGGCCGGCACTGGAAGCCCGCCGCACGCCCTGGCTGCTGGCCCTTGCCGCCGTCGCCACCACCCTGGCGCTGGGCCTGCTGCCGGCGTCGGCGCGCCTGAGCCTTGTCCCGGCCCTCGAACTGCCGGGCGTGCCGCCGGCTGACAGCAGGCAGCCGGCGTCCGGCGCCTGCGGCGCCGCCAAGGCGGGCCCGGTCGCGGCACAGTCCGCCTGCCCAGGCCAGGCTGCCGGCGCCGAGCCTGGCGACGCCAATGACGCTGCCGGCGACTTCCATGACGGCCATGGCGCCTGGGCGGTCGAACCGTCGCCGGCCTTGCGTTGGCTCGGCTATGCCTGGCTCGCCATCTACGCGGGCGGCCTGGCCACGGCGTCCGTGCGCTGGCTGCAGGCGCGGCGCCGCCTCGCGACGCTGATGGCCGGCGCGCAGCAGCTGGACCGCTTCGCGCTGGCGGCCCATCCCGGTTTCGCCAGCCTGCACCGCGCGCTGCCGGAAGTACGTGAAATCGATGCGCCCATCGCACCGATGCTGGTCGGCCTGGTGCGCCCGGTCCTGCTGCTGCCGCGCCATCTGCGCGGCTTCGATCCCGCCCAGCAGCGCCTGGTCGTCGAGCACGAACTGACCCACCTGGCCCGCCGCGACCCGCTCTGGATCCATGCCTGCTGGCTGTTGCAAGCGGTGCAGTGGTTCAATCCTGCCGCCAAGCGCCTTGGCGGCCACATGGTATGGGCCCAGGAGCTGGGCTGTGACCGCGCCGTGCTGCAAGGGCGGCCATCTGCCCAACGCCGCGCCTACGCAGCCGCACTCGTCGCGCAGATGCGCATGCAGGCCACGCCGGGCCATGGCATCGCCCTCGCATTCGGCGGGCGCGCGGTCGATGCGGTCGCCGCCCGCATCCGCCTGGTGCGCGATGGCGTGCCGTCGATGCCGCGCGCTGTCCTCGGTGCACTGGCGTGGGCCGCCCTGCCCGCATTGCTCGCCGCCAGCGTATTGCTGCAACCGGCATTAGCCTGGCGTCTCGATGCCGCACCCGCCACTTCCGCCGCCGCCGCGCCCTCGGTGCCCGCCGCACGCGCAGCCGCTCCAGCAGCCACCGCGTCGGAACCAGCGGCCGCGCATGCGCCGTCCTGGCAAGCCCCGATGGCACGCTTGCGTGTCAGCGCCTTCTATGGAATCGCTCATGCACCGACCGGCCGTCGCCATGGCGGCATGGACTTCGCCACCCGCACCGGCACACCCATCATGGCCCCGGCGGACGGCATCGTGATCGCCTCGACCAACCGCTACAGGGGCGAAGACAAGTGGGGCGAACTGGTCGCCATCGACCACGGCAACGGACTGCACTCGCTGTACGCCCACCTGGACCGGCGCCAAGTGCGGGAAGGCGAACGCGTCACGGCTGGCCAGCAAATCGGCACGTCAGGCGCCACCGGCAAAGTCACCGGCCCGCACCTGCACATGGAAGTCAGCCGCGACGGCGACAACATCGACCCGCAAACCCTGCTCGGCAATCTCGAAGCCGATGCCACCAGGACCGCGCTGCAGCGGCTGAAGACCAGCCGCATCAACTAAACCACGCCGCCGCCACTGAGCCGACGCCGCGCACTGCCCGGCAGTGGCGGCGCTCGCCCTCAGGAATCGAATGAAGAAGACCACTTTCATGCTGGCTGCCGCGCTGGCAGGCCAGGCTGCATCCGCCCAGCAGCCGCCCGCCGTGGAAATCAGGACCGCGCGCCTCGACCAGCGCAAGGAAGATACCGCCAGCACTGTCGTGCTGACGCGCGACGAACTCACCGTGCATGGCGACCGCACGCTGGCCGATGCCCTGCGCCGCCTGCCCGGCATCACCGTCAGCGAAACTGCGGGCATCCGCATGCGCGGCCTGGGCAACGGCTATACGCAAGTGCTGCTGAACGGCCAGCCCGCCCCCAGCGGCTTCTCGCTCGACAGCTTGCCGCCGGAAGTGATCGAGCGCGTCGAAGTGCTGCGCAGCGCTTCCGCCGTGCTGGGCACGCAGGGCATTGCCGGCACGGTCAATATCGTGCTGCGCAAGTCCGCCAGCCGCGGCACGCAGGAATTGCAGCTCGGCCTGGACCGCCTGCATGGCGCCGGATCGCCGCGGATCGCCGCGCAATCGAGCGGCAAGGCCGACGGCTGGTCGCACAGTGTCAGCGCAGTGCTGTCGCGCAGCAGTACGCCCGTCGACCGCAGCATTGCGGACAGCGATCCTGCCACGCTGCGCGTCCGCGCCTCGCACGAAGACAATGTCGGCGAATCGCTCAACCTCAGCCCGCGCCTGAACTGGAGCACAGGCAATGGCGGCAACGTCTCGCTGCAAAACATCGTCACCATCCACCGGCGCGATATCGGCCTGCGCTCGCATGAGCAGGTATTGCGTGGCGGGAGCGGCGACTTCGCCGATTTCCGCAGCCGCTTCCGCATGCGCGGCCACTTCCTGCGCAGCGAGCTGACCTGGCAACGCAGCATGGACACTGGCGCGCAATGGGAGCTCAAGCTGGGCGGCAACCATGCCCCGCGCGACACCGATTTCGACTTCACGGGCTGGCCCCTCGCAGGCCCCGGCCCGACACTGCGCCACGTCGACGGCGACGTGCGCGAGCATGGCTTCCACTACGGCGGCAAATACGCCCACCCGCTCGGCAACGGCCATGCCCTGGTGGCCGGCTGGGATGGCTCAGCCATCCAGCGTATGCAAACCCGCATCGAACATGAATACAGCCATACCGGCGCGCTCAACTTCGTGCGCGACGACCGCTACGACGGCCGCATCGAACGCCTGGCCGCTTTCGCGCAGGATGAATGGAAACACGGCGCCGATTCCTGGTCCGCTGGCCTGCGCTGGGAAACCATGCGCACCGAAGCGAAGGACCGCCATACGGCGGCCGTGCGCCAGCGCAGCACCGTGGCCAGTCCGGTGCTGCAATGGATGCGCAAACTGCCCGGCGACAGCCAGTTGCGTCTGGGCGCCAGCCGCAGCTACAAAGCGCCCAATATGATCGACCTGATCCCGCGCCGCTTCACGGCCGACAGCAACAATGCGCCGACCAACCCCGATACCCAGGGCAACCCGACGTTGCGTCCCGAACTGGCATGGGGCATCGATGCCGGCATCGACTACTACTTCGCCAAGGACAGCCTGCTCAGCGCCAGCGTCTACGCGCGCGACATCGACGACGTCATCCTGGTCACCCTGTACCACGAAGGCGGGCGCTGGATCACCATGCCAGCCAACCATGGCGGCGCGCGCGTCTACGGCAGCACGCTCGAATTGCGCATACCGCTCTCACCGGCGCTTTCGCTGCGCGCCAATGCCACCTTCAACCACTCACAGCTCGACCAGGTGCCCGGCCCCGGCAACCGCCTTGCCGCGCAAGCGCCATTGAGCGGCATGGCCGCGCTCAGCTACAAGCGTGGAGCGCTGGCCCTCGATGCCGAATTCACTTACGAAGCCGGCGGCCTAAGCCGGGACTCGGCCACGACCAGCACGATCGCGGCTTACCAGCGCAAGCTCGAGCTGCGCGCCACGTGGAAACAGTCGCCGCGCCAGGAATGGCGCCTCGCGCTGTCCGACGTCCTGCATCCCGACCGCAGTACGCTCTACCGCTACGAGGGCGGCGATGCGGGAGCCTGGCAGCAGTCGGCCATCACCACGCGCGGCGGCACCACGCTGCGGCTCAACTACAAGCACGGCTTTCACTGAGGCGATCCCACTTGTCACTCTTTTACGCATTTGCCAGATCACAGCCCGTGTGCGACACTCGCGCGCCTATGCCAAAGATCGCCCACATCCTGATACCGGCCCTGCTGGCCGCAGCCCAGTTCACGCAGCCTGCCGCCGCAATGCCCGAGCCATTGGACGTCGTACCGACCGAAGCAGCCGCCCAGCAATGGCGCATGCCGCTGGAAGCGGGCCGCGTCAGCAGTTTCTTTGGCGCTGCGCGCGGACGCCGCGCGCACGGCGGCATCGACTTCTCCGTGCCGCACAATACGCCGGTGACGGCGACCGGCGACGGCACGGTGGTCGCGTCCAGCATGGGTTACAAGGGCGACCGCCAATACGGCAACGTGGTGGTGATCGAACACGAAGGTGGCCTGCGTTCGCTGTACGCCCACCTCAACAAGCGCAGCGTGCAGGTTGGCGACACGGTCGCCGCCGGCGAATTGATCGGCCTGTCCGGCGCCACCGGCCGCGCCACCGGACCGCACCTGCACCTGGAAGCCTACCAGGACGGTGCCCGCATCGACCCGAACCGCTTCCTGCTGGCCAACCTGGAAGATGACGCGCTGCCGTCGGCCATGCGCGCCAAGCGCAGCGGCGTGGAAGAGGTCCGTCCCGGCGTGCGCAGCAAGGCCAGGGCGAAAGCCGGCAGGAAAGCCAAGGCCAACGCGCCCCGCGTCGCCAGCGCCAAGACATCGAAAAAGAAAACCCAGCTCGCGCAGAAGTCCGGCAAGGCGCGCAAGCGCGCCTGAACTCAGAGGCAGAGGTAAATGCGGTTGGCCAGGTCGAGCATGAAGGCTGGCCGCAGGTAAGCCAGGAAGGCCAGCGCCAGCACGGCCGCTCCCAGCGCCCACAGGCCGAAGCGGAGCAGGCGATGTTTCATCTCAGGCCACCCTCAAGCCAGGCACGCTGCGCGCCAGCGGGCGCTCGTCGATCGGCAGGTTGGCCAAGCCGGCGAACACGCCGAGGCCGAGCGTGATGCCCCACACCACGTCGTAGCTGCCTAGCGTGTCGAACAGGTAGCCTCCAAGCCATACGCCGAGGAAGCTGCCCACCTGGTGCGACAGGAACACCACGCCCGCCAGCATCGACATATGCTTCAAGCCGAATACGCCGGCGATGATGCCGTTGGTGAGCGGCACGGTGGCCAGCCACAGGAAACCGATGGCGGCGGCAAACAGGTAGACCGACCACTGCGACAATGGCGCCAGCAGGAACAGGCCGATCACCACGGAACGGGCAAAGTAGATCGCGGAGAGCAGGTAGCGCTTGGGCATCCGTCCGCCCAGCTGGCCGGCGGCGAAGGAGCCGAAGATATTGAACAGGCCGATCAGCGCCAGCGCCATCACCGCCACGCCGGGCGTGGCGATGCCCTTGTCTTTCAGGTAGGCTGGCAGGTGGGCACCGACGAAGACCAGCTGGAAGCCGCACACGAAATAGCCCGCCACCAACAGCAGGAAGGAACGGTTGCCGATCGCTTCGCGCATGGCTTCGCCCACGCTCTGGTGCGCGGCGCCGGCTGCCACTTCATGTTTCGGCTCGCGCAGGAAGGCGGACATCGGGATCATCAGCAGGAACAGCACGCCGGCCAGGGCGTAGAAGGCATTCTGCCAGCCGATCGAGGAAATCAGTTGCTGCTCGACCGGCATCATCAGGAATTGGCCGAAGGAGCTGGCCGCACCGGAAACGCCGAACGCCCAGGAACGCTTTTCGGCCGGTGCCGCGCGGCCGATGATGCCGCTGACCGCACCGAAGGCGGTACACGCCAGGCCAAGCCCGATGAACACGCCCGAGCCGATGACGAACAGCGTGGGCTGGGTCACCATGGCCATCCACAGCAGGCCCGCCATATACGAGATCGCGCCGGCGATCACCACGCGCTGGGTGCCGTAGCGGTCGGCCACCATGCCGGCCAGGGGCCCGAAAGCGCCCCACAACAGGTTTTGCAGTGCCAGCGCCAGCGAATAGGTTTCGCGGCTCCAGCCATTCGCCTGCGAAATCGGCTGCATCCAGAAGCCGAAGCCGTGGCGCACACCCATCGACAGCGTCAGCACGACGCCGGTCGTGATCAGGATCGTCTTGAGGTTGAGTTGGCGGTCATCGCTTGACATGGCGGGCATCCGGGCGGGCAAAGAAGGCCAGTGTAATGGATGCCGCCGAATCCTGCTGGCGCCCGCATAAAACCGCTTTTAGCGCGCCCAGTAGCTGATACGCCCGCTCAGCGATACGGTGCCGGCGCCAGTCAGCATGTCCTCGGTGCCTTGCAACTGGCCGCCGCCGTTGGCGAATATGTAGCGGCCGGTGCCGCCCACGATGGTGAAGGTAGCGCCGCTGAAGACGTAATTGGTGCCCTGGCCGGTGGGTACGAACTGGCCGCTGTAGTCGGCAAACAGCTGGTCGCCGGAGATCGTCATGATGATCAGGCGCCCGCGGCTGAAATTGTAGATCGCCCCATCCTGGGTGATGCAGTCGTTGGCGACGAAGGCCACGCGGCCCAGCAGCGTGCTGTTGCCATGGCCGGTAATGGTACCGCCGAACTGGGACGGGCAGCGGGCCGAGGGACCGGGCACTTCCTGGATCACGCCAGTTACTTCAAGATTGGTAGTGGTCCAGTGCGCCGAAGCGGCACTCGACGCCAATGCCAGCGCAGCGCCGCCCGCCAGTTTCAGGATTGCTTGATGCATACACCCTCCGCCAAAAGTTAAAAATACGATAATAACTTTTCGCCAACTTGAGGGCTATGACTAATTTGTAAAAGGTTGTCGTTCAGTCCACACTGTAGCGGACACCGATCTGCGCCCGCAGTTCGTCCAGGACACCCATCAGGGCCACCGATTCGTCCAGCGGCATTTGCGGGCTTTCGAGCAAACCTTCGCGCAGGCAGCGGCCCACTTCCAGTGCCTCGTGCGCATAGCCGTTGCCGATGCGCGGGAAGTGGAATTCGCGTTCGCTGCCGTCGTTCAGGCCGATGGTGAAGCGTTCGGTGTGGTGGAAGCGGCCATGCAGGCGCAGGAAGCCCTTGTCGCCGCACACGGTCAGCGTGGTCGGGGTGCGGGCGTTCAGGCTGCAGCTGCAGGCCGACAGCGCGCCAGCTTCGTGCTGGAGCACAAAGCTGGCTTGCGCGTCGACGCCGGCCGGCGTCAGTTCACCATAGCCGCGCACGCCTTTCACCGGGCCGAGGAAGAAGGCAGCCATCGACAGCGGATAGATGCCCAGGTCCAGCAGCGAGCCGCCACCCAGTGCGGGGTTGAACAAGCGGTGTTCCGGTCCGGCATCGGCCGGGAAGCCGAAATCGGCCTGCAGGTTGCGTACCTTGCCGATCTCGCCCATGTCGATCATGCGCCGCGCTTCCAGCATGGCGGGCTGGAAGCGCGTCCACATCGCTTCCATCACGAACAGCTTGCGTTCGCGCGCCAGGCTGGCGATCTCCTGGGCTTCGCGGCGGTTCAGGGTGAAGGCCTTTTCGACCAGCAGCGCCTTGCCGCCGTTCAGGCACATGATGGCGTTTTCGTGGTGCATGGCGTGCGGCGTGGCGATGTAGATGGCGTCGACGCCGGCGTCGTCGGCCAGCGCCTGGTATGTGCCGTGGGCGCGCGGCACGCCATATTCGGCGGCAAATGCGGTAGCGCTATCCCGGCTGCGCGAGGCAACCGCCACCAGTTCCGCATCCGCTACCTCGCGCAGCGCGGTGGCGAATGCCTTGGCGATCTTGCCGGTGCCGAGGATGCCCCAGCGGATAATTTTTTCCATGCATGCTCCTTTTCAGGCCGGCTTCCGCTTGGGGCGGAAAACCGATTCGTCGTCGTAAAAAGCGTCATCCTGCTGCGGCCACCAGCCGGGGATGCCCAGCACCGGCAGCGGCGTGAAACCGCCCTTGCCCAGGCCTTCGCCGGCCAGGCGGGCGGCTTCCGCCCGGTCCAGCCAGGCGCGCCGGCCCGCATCATCCAGCGCCCAGTAGGCGGCGTCCGCAAACACCACCCGGGTGTGGGCGGTGATCGCCTTGTAGGGCGCCACCAGTTTTTCCATCAGCGCGTGGCCGAACAGCCAGACCTGGGCGCCGGTTCCGAATTGCGCGGCGCGCTGCACGAAGGCTTCACGCCAGCGGTGATTGCGCAGGGCGTCCACCAGCGCGGCGCCTTCGGCATCGTCGCGCACCACCAGCAAGGCCGAATTTTCGTCGTAAATGGTAGCAGCATCGCGCGCAGGGCCGCGCGACTTGCCGACGCCGTCCTGCGCGATCTGCGCGGCCTGCAAGGCATTCAACTGGCGCTTGATGGCGGGGAAGGTCAGCCACACCAGACCGTTGAAGAAATCGTGCAGGTTGTCGCGGGTCGGCACCTGGCCGGTGGCGCCGATGAATTCCTCGTAGGCCGTGCCTTCCGGCAGCACGGCCTGCGGCACGAAGCGCAGCGGCTGGCCGGCATGGTTGACCAGCGCCAGCGCAGCTGCCTGTTCGCAGAACGGGTCGACCACGCTGGGCAGCGTGAGGTCGATGCGGGAAGCGGCGTCCCGCACCGATGCATACCAGGCGCGGGACCAGTCGATTTCCTGGAACACGTGGTCCCTTAGGCCATTTTCCAGTTGATGGTTTCGCCGGCGTTCAAGGGGATCAGCTTCGAATCGCCGAATGGCAGGTCGGCCGGCAGCGTCCACTGCTCGCGCTTCAGGGTGATGGTGCCCTTGTTCGGTTCCAGGCCGTAGAAGGCGGGACCGTTGAGGGAGGCGAAGGCTTCCAGCTTGTCCAGCGCGCCGGCGCGGGCGAAGGCTTCGGTGTAGAGCTCCATCGCGTGCAGCGCGGTGTAGCAGCCGGCGCAGCCGCAGGCCGCTTCCTTGGCGCCCTGCGCGTGCGGCGCGGAATCGGTGCCGAGGAAGAAGCGCTCGTCGCCGCTGGTGGCGGCGGTGACCAGCGCCAGGCGGTGTTCTTCGCGCTTCAGCACCGGCAGGCAATAGTAGTGCGGGCGGATGCCGCCTTTGAAGATTTCGTTGCGGTTGTACAGCAGGTGGTGGGCGGTGATGGTGGCGGCGATCGGACCTTCCGCTTCCGCCACGTATTGCGCGGCATCTTTGGTCGTGATGTGCTCGAACACGATGTTCAGGGCCGGCAAGTCCTTGCGCAGCGGGCGCATCACGCGCTCGATGAATACGGCTTCGCGGTCGAACAGGTCGATGTCCTGGTCGGTCACTTCGCCGTGCACCAGGAACGGCATGCCGACTTCCTGCATGGTTTCCAGCACCTTGTAGCACTTGGCCAGGTCGGTCACGCCGGCGTCGGAGTTGGTGGTGGCGCCGGCCGGGTACAGCTTGACCGCGTGCACGAAGCCGCTGTCGGCGGCGCGCAGGATTTCGTCCGGCGCAGTGTTGTCGGTCAGGTAGAGCGTCATCAGCGGTTCGAAATCCATCCCCTGCGGCAGGGCGGCCAGGATGCGCTCGCGGTAGGCCGCTGCCTGCGCCACGGTGGTCACCGGCGGTTTCAGGTTCGGCATCACAATGGCGCGGCCAAACTGGCGCGCGGTGTCCGGCAGCACGCTGGCCATGGTGGCGCCGTCACGCAGGTGAAGGTGCCAGTCGTCTGGGCGGGTAATGGTGATGCTGTGCGGGATTTCGAAGTCAGGCATGGCGGCGGGCTCACAATAAAACGAATCCCGCCATTTTACCTGCTGGGCCGCACGCGCCGCGAGAATGTGCGATATTGTCGTTTCACTACGCACCCTCGAGGAGATAGCCATGGTCAGCAAGAACACGATCTGCCTTTGGTACGACGGCGATGCGCTGGACGCCGCCACCTTCTATGCAAAAACTTTCCCCGACAGCTCGGTGGGCGCCGTGATGCGGGCACCCGGTGATTTCCCGGACGGCAAGCAGGGCGACGTCCTCACCGTCGACTTCACGGTGGCCGGCATTCCCTGCCTTGGCCTGAACGGCGGCCCCGCTTTCAAGCACAGCGAAGCCTTTTCTTTCCAGATCGCGACCGACGACCAGGCCGAAACCGACCGCTTGTGGGACGCGATTGTCGGCAATGGCGGCCAGGAGAGCGCCTGCGGCTGGTGCAAGGACCGTTGGGGCCTGTCCTGGCAGATTACGCCGCGCGCCCTGACCGATGCCATCAAAGACCCCGACCGCGCGGCATCCAAGCGCGCGTTCGAAGCCATGATGGAAATGCGCAAGATCGATATCGCGGCGATCGAGAAGGCGCGGCGCGGTTCCGCTTAATCGGCGGGCGGAGCGGGATGCTCAGCGGCGTAACGGCGCGCCGCTTCCAGCATGGCGTCCAGCTTGCTGCGCTCGTAGACCTTGCCGTGGCTGACCACCATGCGCACTTTGCGGGTGTTGGCGATGTCCTGCAGCGGGTTGGCATCCAGCACCAGCAGGTCGGCCGCCTTGCCTTTGGCGACGGCGCCATAGCGCTCCAGCTTGCCGAGCAAGCGCGGGCCATTGACCACGGACGCCTGCAGTGCCTGCTGCGGCGTCAAGCCGTATTTGACGAAGATGCCCAGTTCGTCGTGCAAACCCTGCCCCGTGTAATCGAAGGAGTTCAGGAAGCCGGCGTCGGTGCCGGCGATGATGTTCACACCTTCCTGCTGCAACAGCGGCAGCAGTGAGGCGGCCTTCTCATAGGCGGCATGGCGGTAGGCGATGGCGGCCGCATCGTCCTTGGCCGCGCGCTGCACGCGCCATTCGTAAGTCTTGCGCAATCCCTTGCCGATGTATTGCAGGTAGGGGTCGTTGGCGTGGTCGTCCTGGTCCAGGTAGGCGGTCACTTGCGAGCCGACCAGGGTCGGCGTGACGGACATGCCTGCAGCGGCCATGCGGCGGAAAGTGGCGCGCGCGGTCGCTTCGTCGAAGCTCTCGATGCTGGCGCGCATGGCGTCGCGGCTGCTGATCTTGCCCTCGGCGACCTGCCGCGTCAGCTCCGCCTCCCGCGGTGTCGAACCGCGCAGCAGATAGGACTGGTGCTCGATGCTGCCCAGGCCTGCCTGCATCACCTGGTCAAGCGTGAGCTGTACCGGTAAATGGCCGGAAGTCTGCATGCCGCGCGCCTTGGCCTGGCGTACCGCTTCCAGGAAGATTTCCGGCGTCATGGTGTTTTCGGTGATCTTGACGAAGTCCACGCTGCGCGACTGCAGGTAATCCAGCGCCTTGCTGACTTCCTGCGGCGTGGCGACCTGGATGGTGCCTTTCCACAGCGGTTTGTAGCCTTCCAGCTTGGGGCCGGAAGCGAAGATGGTCGGGCCGGACAGCTTGCCCTGGTTGATCAGGTCGCGCCAATCGAGCACGGTGTCGGACAGGTCGCCGGCACAATCGCGCACGGTGGTGATGCCATGCGCGAGATACAGGCCAAGCAGTTGCTTGTTCTCTTCGATCAGCGCCGGCCCGCCGCCAAAGTGCACGTGGGTGTCCCACAGGCCAGGCATCAGGTATTTGCCCGGCAGCTTGACCGTGCGCTTGGGCGCGTAGCCTTTCAGCTTGGCGTGGTCGACGACCGCGATGATGTCGCCGCCTTTCAGCAGCACGGCCTTGCCCTGCACCAGCCGGCCTGACGCCACGTCGACAATCGTCGCCTGCGTCAGCGCCACATCCGCAACCACGCGTCCCGCAGCCTGCGCGCCGCCGAACGCCCCCAGCACCAGCAAGGCGCCAACCGAAAGTTTAGTCGTCTTCATGAACCGACATGGTACACACGCTGCAGTAGGTTCACTAGCCGAGTTACAACGCCGATACAAACTACACATTACGAATTGACGTCCCCTCCCTCCTAATGAAGGGAGATTCCTGCAACCAGCGTCGCACGTCCACGACGGAGAATGTTTTTCGCGGCATTGAGATCACGATCATGTACCGCACCGCACTCACTGCACGTCCATTCCCTTATTCCAAGGCCTGCGATACCTCTCGGCCGCGAATCGGGCATTTCACCACAATTCGAACAGGTCTGGGTGGTGAAGCTTTCGTCCACTTCGACATACCGCGCGCCATGCCTAACGGCCTTGTACGCCAGCATTTTTCGGAAAGACGACCAGCCGGCATCAAGCACGGACTTCGCCAGGCTGGTTCGGGCGAGTCCGCTAGCATTAACATTGCCGACAGCGATGTGATCAAAGGCGCGAGCAAGTTCATTTGATCGATTATGCAGGAAGTCTAGCCGGCAGCGTGCCGTGTGTGCATGAATACTTTTAACCCTTCGACGTTTATGAGCACGCTGGGCCACCGCGAGTTCCATTTCCGCCTTACGATAAAAGTCCTGGGCCGGAATTCGACCGCCGTTCGACAGAACCGCAAAATCCTTAAGTCCCAAATCGATTCCGACACCATGTTCGATCGGGCGTACTGGCGTCTCAGCGACCTCGATCACAATATTGAGGAACCAATTGCCCCTTTTGTCACGGGAAAAACAAGTTCCATCCTTAATCTTTCGCTCGGGTAAAGGTCGCGAATAAAAAACACGGAATGACTTGCCAGCAAAACGGAACATGTCACCCTGCCGAACAATATCGCACCCCTTTAGCGGTACCCAACCTAAGGACTTCTGGCCGCGATAGCGTAAGTACGGCCGCTTATGTTGTGCCCGCGACTTTGCATACTGTTCACAAATAGCATTGATAGTATGAGAGTGCAGTCTCAGTTCTTTGCTACTGCCAGCCGTCAGCCTATTTAGATCAAAACCGCTCAGCCATGGTCGTCCAAAACGCAACGCATCTTTCTGCCGGTCGTTGCAATAGTTCCAAACGAAATTGACCTTACGAGCTTGCTCATTAAGCAGCCCTACGTTCGACTTAACGCGGTATCGATAGACCAAAATCATACTGTGATTTTATACAGTAATCGGCAAATCTCAAGGGAGAAATTTGCACTGGTGAGCTCAGTCGTTTAGACAATATTTCCAATGCGCAGCTGCAATCGGCGCACCAACCAAGAAAGTAACGCGCATAGTATGAAGTAGACCAGCGCGATAAAGAGATACATTTCGACCAGGCGTCCGTCGCGCTGCGCGACTTTACTGGCGGCGCCAACGAAATCGGGCACCGAGAGCACGTAGACGAGTGAGACATCCTGAAACAATACGATGGTCTGTGTCAGCAGGACCGGCAACATATTCCGAAAGGCCTGGGGCAGTACGACTTTCGACATGGTCTGCCAGTAGTTCATGCCCAGCGCCTGCGCCGCATATACCTGGCCTTTGGGAATGGCCTGGATGCCGCCGCGCATGATCTCGCAGTAGTAGGCCGCCTGGAACAAGGTGAAGGTGATCAGGGCGGAGAGGAAGGTGCCGACCTTCACCGGTTCGGATGCGCCGATCAGCCATGCGGCGATATACGGCACCAGGAAATAGAACCAGAAGATCACCAGCACCAGCGGCACGGCGCGGATCAGGTTGACGTAAGCGGCGGCCAGCAGCGAGAGTGCGCGCCACGAAGAAAGCCGCGCCATCGCGAGCAGGGTGCCGAGCGCAACCCCGCCCAGCATGGCGAGCACGGTGAGCTCGAGCGTGAACGCCATGCCGACCTGGAACAGGTAGACCCACGAGTTCGCGATCACGCTGAAGTCGAAATTGGCCAGCATCAGGCGGCCCCCTGTTGGTTCGCCTGCGTGCCTTCGCCCAGCGTGCCGGGCAGCGCCACCTTGCGTTCGAGCACGGTCATGCCGGCGACGACGATGATGTTGGCGATCACGTAGATCATCGTGGCGGCGGCGAACGCTTCAAAGAACTGGAAGGAGAATTCCTGCATCGAGCGCGCGCTGGCGGTCAGTTCCATCAGGCCGATGGTGAGGGCGACGGAACTGTTCTTGATGATGTTGAGGAATTCGCTGGCCAGCGGCGGCAGCACGATGCGCATGCCCAGCGGAAGCAGTATGTGGCGATAGGCTTGCGCCACCGACAGCCCGAGCGCCAGCGCAGCCAGGCGCTGCCCGCCGGCCAGCGCGCTGATGCCGGCCGCCACCTGCACCGCCACGCGCGCCGAAGTGAAGAAGCCGAGGCACAGCACGGCCGTCACGAAAGGCGCGTTCGGCAGCGCCTTCAGCCAGCCGCCGGCAACTTCCGGCAGCAGTTCGGGCAGTACGAAGAACCACAGGAACATCTGCACCAGCAGCGGGATATTGCGGAATACTTCGACCCAGGCGATGGCGAAGCGCTGCAGCCAGCGATTGGGCAGCGTGCGCAGCGTGCCGACCGCAACGCCGAAGGCCAGCGCGATGGCCCAGCCGGCCAGCGACGTCGCCAGCGTCCACACCAGCCCGGACAGCAGCGTGTCCCAATAGGTATGCACGCCGTCCGGGGACAGCTCCCAGAAGATGTGCCAGTTCCAGTTGTAATGCATGCTTACCTGGCGGCGTAAGCGGCGGGATCGGGCGAATCGGTCGGTTTGGCCAGCACGGCTTTCAGCGCCGCCGGCATCGGGAAATTCAGGTTGACGCCGCGCGGCGGGATGGGCTGCATGAACCACTTGTCGTAAATCTTCTGCATGTCCGGCGACTGGTACACCTTGGCC
This sequence comes from uncultured Oxalobacteraceae bacterium, assembly GCA_965650885.1. Classification (GTDB taxonomy): domain Bacteria; phylum Pseudomonadota; class Gammaproteobacteria; order Burkholderiales; family Burkholderiaceae_D; genus Rugamonas. The sequence goes on along the minus strand of CBFGQI010000001.1, from coordinate 20,504 downwards.
AGCGCCGCATCGACCGCCTGCTTGAACGGCACATCGCCTTTGCGCAGCATGATGCCGTAAGGCTCGACCGACAGCGCCTCGCTGCCGATCACGTATTCACCCGGCGACTTGGCGCTCGCCACTTGCGCCGCCAGCAGGATGTCATCGTTCGCTTCCGCCACGGCGCGGCCGGTTTCCAGCATCAGGAACGATTCGGGATGGTCGCGCCCGGTGAGGATCTTCATGCCCAGCCCGCGCTGCGAGTTCAGCACCGTCAGTTGCTTGAGCGAGGTGGTACCGGCGGTGGCGACCAGGGTCTTGCCCTTCATGTCGGCCAGGGACCGGATGCCGGAAGCCTTCTTCGACAGCAGGCGGCTGGAGATCACGAACATGGTCGGTGCGAAGGCCACCTGCTGCTGGCGTTCCGCATTATTGGTGGTGGAGCCGCATTCGAGGTCGATGGTGCCATTGGCCATCAGCGGGATGCGGTTGGCCGAGGTCACCGGGTTATAGGCCACCTTGAGGCCCGGCATGGCCAGGTGCGTCTTCAGGTGTTCGACGATCTTCAGGCACAAGTCCACCGAGTAGCCTTGGTACTGCTGCTTGTCGTCGAGATATGAGAAGGGCACCGAGCCATCGCGCACGCCCAGTACGACCTGGCCGGTACGCTTGATCTTGGCGAGGGTGCCGGTGGCATCCTGCGCGGCCGCCGCAGTCGCGGCGCCCAGGCACAGGAAGGGAAGCAGGCGCAGAAAGGTCATGGTGTCCTCCGCTGTAACCGCGGGTCCGCGACCCGCCCTGTTAATGGATGATACGCGCTAAAAAGTCCCGTGCGCGCTCGGAACGCGGCGCGCCGAAGAATTCTTCCTTGCTGCAGTCTTCCAGGATGCGGCCCTTGTCCATGAAGACCACGCGGTTGGCCACCTTGCGGGCGAAGCCCATCTCGTGGGTCACCACCATCATGGTCATGCCTTCCTGCGCCAGGCCGACCATCACGTCCAGCACTTCATTGATCATTTCCGGATCGAGGGCGGAAGTCGGCTCGTCGAACAGCATGGCGATCGGATCCATCGCCAGGGCGCGCGCGATGGCAACGCGCTGCTGCTGGCCGCCGGACAGCTGGTTCGGGTATTTGTCCTGGTGCGCCAGCAGGCCGACCCGGTCCAGGTATTTCAAGCCTTTCTCGTTGGCCTCGTCCTGCGAGCGGCCCAGCACCTTGGTCTGGCCCAGGGTAAGGTTTTCCCTTACGGACAGGTGGGGGAACAGTTCGAAGTTCTGGAACACCATACCGATGCGCGCACGCAACGCCGACAGGTTGGTGCCTTTGGCGCCGACCGATGTCCCATCGACAATAATTTCCCCCTTCTGGAAGGGTTCCAAGCCGTTGACCGTTTTGATCAGGGTCGACTTGCCCGAGCCGGACGGCCCGCAGATCACCATGACGTCGCCCTTGGCCACCTCGGTGCTGCAGTCCGCGAGCACCTGGAAGTTGCCATACCATTTACTTAAGTCTTTAATTGCGATCATCTTTTCGGCGTTTCGGCAGGTTGTTTCTTGCTTGACAGTGGCCCGGCACCGCAAGGATACTTCGGGACTTGCTTAATAGCTCATCATTCTAGCGGCAAATCCACCCCTCTTCAGGAATCTTGCTTATGGCCAATAAAAATCGCCTGACTACCTATATTCTCGTCGGCCTCGCGCTCGGCATCGTTGCCGGCTACCTTATCAATATATCGGTGGACAAGACTGGCGCGACCAGCTTTGCCGATTATATGTCCCTGATCACCACGATGTTCCTGCGCCTGATCAAAATGATCATTGCGCCGCTGGTGTTCTCGACCCTGATGGTCGGTATCGCGCGCATGGGCGATACCAAGGAAGTGGGCCGCGTCGGTATCAAGACCCTGGGCTGGTTCTTCATCGCTTCCGTGGTCTCGCTGGCACTGGGCCTGGTCATGGTGAACCTGTTCCGCCCGGGCGACGCCCTGGTCGGCCAGATCCCGGCCGAAGGCGCCGCTGCCGCTGCCACCCTGCAGACCGCCAGCCTGTCGCTGAAGGAATTCATCACCCACCTGATCCCGGCCTCGATCATCGACGGCATGGCCAAGAACGAGATCCTGCAGATCGTGGTGTTCTCGCTGTTCTTCGGCACCGCGGCCGCCGCAGTCGGCGCCAAGGCGGAACCGCTGATCGACGCGGTCGACGGCATCGCCCACATCATGCTGAAGGTGACCGGCTACGTGATGCAGTTCGCGCCGCTGGCCGTGTTCGCGGCCGTGGCGGGCACCATCGCCAAGAGCGGTGTCGGCGTGCTGCAGACCTATGGCGTGTTCATGGCGGAGTTCTACCTCTCGATCGGCGTGCTGTGGGCGATCCTGATCTTCGCCGGCTTCCTGTTCCTGGGCCGCCGCGTGTTCAAGCTGATCTCGGAAGTGAAAGAGCCGACCCTGCTGGCGTTCTCCACCGCCTCCTCCGAAGCCGCCTTCCCGAAAACCCTGGAAGGCCTGGAGCGCTTCGGCGTGCGTAACCGCATCGCGGCATTCGTGCTGCCGATCGGCTACTCGTTCAACCTGGACGGCTCGATGATGTACTGCACGTTCGCCGCCATCTTCATCGCCCAGGCCTACGGCATCGACCTGTCGATCGGCACCCAGATGACCATGATGGCAGTGCTGATGCTGACCTCCAAGGGCATGGCCGGCGTGCCGCGCGCCTCGCTGGTGGTGATTGCAGCCACCCTGCACCAGTTCAACATCCCGGAAGCGGGCCTGGTGCTGCTGTTCGCGATCGACCACTTCCTGGACATGGCGCGCTCGGCCACCAACGTGGTGGGCAACTCCATTGCTACCGCGGTGGTGGCGAAATGGGAAGGCGAACTGGTTGCCACCGACGACCGCGAATTGTCGGACCGCCCGCTGCCATAAGCCAGCTGCGCCCCAAGGAAAATGCCGCCCCAACGGGCGGCATTTTTTTCGTCTTCAGGAACCTGGCGCCGCGGGGCGATCAGGCGCTATTCTTCATCAGCTGATGGTAGAAGCGGATCATGTCGGCGTAACCCTTGACCGACATGCGCTCGTTCGTGCCGTGGAAGCGCGGCAAGTCTTCCGGTTTGGCGCGCACGGGGCCGAATTTCAGCACGCTGTCGCTCATCCCGTCGAAGTAGCGCGAATCGGTGGCGCCGACCATCAACCCCGGCGCCACCACGGCATCCGGGAACACCTGTCGGATGGTGCGGTTGACCGCCGCATAGGCAGTGCCATCCTGGCGCGCCACGCGCGACGCTTCGGTGTTGAAGTCGCCATCGGGCTTGATGCGGATCCTGTCGTTGCCGATCACCTTGTGCATGTGCTGCTCCACGCCAGCCAGCGTATCGCCCGGCAGCAGGCGGAAGTTGACGGTGGCGCTGGCAACGCCCGGCAGCACGTTGTCCTTCACGCCGGCATTGACGATGGTCAGCGCGGTCGTGGTGCGCACCAGCGCATTCACGCTGGGGGTCTTGGTCAGCATGCGCTCCAGCATCGGGCCGAACAGCCAGAAATTCGACAGCGCGACGCGGTTCATGCCCGTCATTTCCGGCGCCAGCGTTTCGAAGCTTTGCTGCGGCAAGCCTGCCATGCGCACCGGCATGGGATGGTCCTCCAGTGCGGCCAATGCCTTGCTCATCATGCCGATGGCGGTTTCCCGCGGCGGCATCGAGGAGTGGCCCGGCGCGGTCTCCAATTCGAGTTTGTAGCTGGCATAGCCCTTCTCCGCCACGCCGATCATCGCGGCCGCCGGCTCCAGGCCCGGCACCATGCCGTGCACGATCATCAAGCCTTCATCGAGCACGTAGTCCAGTTTGACGCCGCGCGACTTGAGCAATTCGGCGATTTTCGCCGCGCCGCGCTTGCCGCCCACCTCCTCGTCGGCGCCATAGGCGAGATAGACCGTGCGGCGCGGCTGGAAACCGGCCGCCAGCAGCATTTCGATGGCTTCCATTTGCGCGTACAGGTTGCCCTTGTCGTCCCACGCGCCGCGGCCCCAGATGAAGCCATCCTGCACCGCGCCGCTGAAGGGCTGCTGCTGCCAGGCCTGCTCCGTGCCGGGAGCGATCGGCACCACGTCCTGGTGCGCCATCCACATGACAGGGGCGGCCTGGGCATCGCTGCCCTGCCAGGTGTAGAGCAATGCCTTGCCGTTCACATTTTCGCGCTTCAGCGCGGCGTGCAGGCGGGGGAAACTGGCTTGCAGGTGGGCGTGCAGCTTGTCGAATTCGGCGGCGTTGGCGTCGGCGTCCTTGTAGTCGGAGATGGTCATGAAGCGCAAGGCTTCACCCAACCTTTGCGCGGCCGCCGCTTCATCGATCGCCAGTACCGGCGCCTTCTCCACCACCAATTGCCTGCTGCCGCTGCGCGCCGTATTGACGCCGACCGCAACCGCCACCACACCAATCGCCGCCAAGGCGACTGCCAGCACCTTCTTCACCGCCATCCCTTATCTCCCCTGTCCGACCAGCTCGCCGGCGACCGGCGAGGATTGTTCCTGTTCTCCACGCGCCTGCTGGCGCTCCCACATCTGGGCATACAGCCCTTCGCGCGCCAGCAGTGCCGCATGCGTGCCGCGTTCGACAATCTTACCGTGGTCCAGCACCAGGATCTGCTGCGCGTCGGCGATGGTCGACAGGCGATGTGCAATCACCATGGTGGTGCGGCTCTTGGCGATTTCCTTCAACTGCGCCTGGATCGCCTGCTCGGCCCGCGAATCGAGCGCGGACGTGGCTTCGTCGAAGATCAGGATGGCCGGGTTCTTCAGCAGGGTGCGCGCAATGGCCACGCGCTGCTTTTCGCCGCCCGACAGCTTCAGGCCGCGCTCCCCGACCATGGTCTGGTAGCCGTCCGGCAGGCTGGCGATGAAGTCGTGGATCGAGGCGGCGCGCGCGGCGGCGATGATCTCGTCCTTGCTGGCGCCGGGACGGCCGTAAGCGATGTTGTATTCGATGGTATCGTTGAACAGCACCGTATCCTGCGGCACGATGCCAATCGCATGGCGCAGCGAGTGCTGCGTCACGTCGCGCAAGTCCTGGCCATCGATCGTGATGCTACCGCTGTTCACTTCGTAGAAACGGTACAGCAGGCGCGACAAGGTCGACTTGCCCGAGCCGCTATGGCCCACCACCGCCGTCGTGGTGCCGGCCGGGATGGTGAAGTCCACGTCGAACAGGATCTGGCGCTTGGGGTCGTAGCTGAAATCGACATGGTTGAAGCGCACTTCCGCCCCCTGCGCCTGCAGCGGCTGCGCATGCGGCGCATCGTCCACTTCGCGGTTCTCGTCCATCAGCGAGAACAGGCGCTCCATGTCGGCCAGGCTTTGCTTGATTTCGCGGTAGATCACGCCAAGGAAGTTGAGTGGGATGTAGAGCTGGATCATGAACGCATTCACCAGCACCAGGTCGCCCAGCGACATGGTGCCGTCGATCACGCCCTGCGTCGCGCGCCACAGGATCAGCGTGACCGCCACGGCGATGATGGCCGACTGGCCGGTGTTCAGCAGCGACAGCGAGGTCTGCGACTTGACGGCCGCCTTTTCGTAGCGCTGCAAGCCTTCGTCGTAGCGGTTGGCTTCGTAGTCTTCGTTGCCGAAGTATTTGACCGTCTCGTAGTTCAGCAGCGAATCGATGGCCTTGGTGCTGGCCTTCGAATCGAGGTCGTTCATGGTGCGGCGGAAATGGGTGCGCCAGTTCGTCACCACGATGGTGAAGGTGATATAGATGACCAGCGCGGAGAAGGTGATCACCGAGAACCAGATATCGTAGTGCGTGACCAGGTAGCCCAGCACCAGCGTGATCTCGACCAGGGTCGGCAGGATATTGAACAGGGTATAGGAAATCAGCGAACTGACGCCGCGCGTGCCGCGCTCGATGTCGCGCGTCATGCCGCCGGTCTGTCGGTTGAGGTGGAAGCGCAGCGACAGCGAATGCAGGTGGCGGAACACTTTCAGCGCAATGGTGCGCACCGCGCGCTGGGTCACCCGCGCGAACAGGAATTCGCGCAACTCGGTGAACATGGTGGTCGACAGGCGCAGCACGCCGTAGGCCACCAGCGTCGCCAGCGGCAGCACCAGCAGCGCGCGCGGGTCGCCCGGCTTGATGGTCATCTCGTCCACCAGTTGCTTCAGCACCACCGGCACGCCGACGTTGGCGGCCTTGGCGCCCACCAGCGCCAGCAGCGCCGCCAGCACGCGCCATTTGTAGACCCACAGGTAGGGCAGCAATGTTTTCAGAGTGGCAAGGTCGCTGCGCTGTGCAGTTGACCCGCCGGCAGGCGGAGGTGGCGCGGAATTCGGGTAGCGTCGCATACGTGCGTTGGCTGGCTGGTTTAAAATCCTGTCAATTGTAGTCCTTCATGAGAATTTGCGATGAGCACCCAACAACAACAAGCCGCCGTTTCCGAACACCGTGGCCTCCCTCCCGGCAAAATGCCCGAATTGCGCGTGATGCCCGCGCCGGCCGACGCCAACGTATATGGCGACGTCTTCGGCGGCTGGATCATGGCCCAGGTCGACATTGCCGGCTCCCTGCCCGCCACCCGCCGCGCCAATGGCCGCGTCGCCACGGTCGCCGTGAATTCCTTCGTGTTCAAGAACCCGGTGTTCGTCGGCGACCTGCTGTCCTTCTACGCGGACATCGTCAAGGTCGGCAATACCTCGATCACGGTCAACGTGGAAGTGTACGCAGAGCGCAACCGCCTGCAGGCCAATATCGTCAAGGTCACCGAAGCTACGCTGACCTATGTCGCCACCGGCCCTGACCGCAAGCCACGCCCGGTGCCGCCGCTCGAATCGCTGTTGTAAGCCTCATGCGGGACGGACGCCGGCTCCTGCTCCATACCGCAGCCCGCGTGGCCGCCCTGGCAATCCTGGCGCCCCATCTTCCCGCGCAAGCGCGCAGCGCCGCCAACGGCGCTTATCCCTTCACGCTGGGCGTCGCCTCTGGCGCCCCGCTGCCCGATTCGGTGATCCTGTGGACCCGGCTGTTGCCCGATCCGCTGGATGCGGCCTCCATGCCGCCGGTTGCCCAGCAGCTGCGCTGGGAAGTGGCGCACGACGAAGGCTTTACCCGCCTGGCGGCGCGCGGCAACGCCGTCGCGTCGCCGGAGCTGGCGCACTGCGTCCACGTCGACGTGCGCGGCCTGGAACCCGACCGCTGGTACTGGTACCGCTTCATGTCGGGCGATGCGGTCAGCCCGGTCGGCCGCACGCGCACAGCGCCGGCGCCCGGCAGCATGCCGTCGGCGCTGCGCGTGGCCGTCGCCTCCTGCCAACACTGGGAATTCGGCCATTACGCCGCCCACCGCCATATCGCGCAGGCGGCACCGGACCTGGTCGCCTTCCTCGGCGACTATATTTACGAATGGGGCCCCTACAGCCTGCACCATCCCTCTGTCGTCCTGCGCCGGGATGAGAGCTACACGCTGGACGAGTACCGCGCGCGCTATGCCCAGTACAAGAGCGATGCCGACCTGCAGGCGGCGCACCATGCCGCGCCATGGCTGGTGACGTGGGATGACCATGAAGTGGCCAACGATTACAGCCCGGGGAACGATGAGGTGCTGTCGCCCAACTTCATGCAGCGCCGTGCCGCCGCCTACCGGGCCTTCTTCGAACACCAGCCGCTGCGGGCGCAGCGCGTCTACCAGCGCTACGACTGGGGCCAGCTGGCGCGCTTCCACGTGCTCGATACGCGCCAGTACCGGTCTCCGCAAGCCTGCCCGGTGGCCGGGCGCGGCGGCTCCAATTCGGTGTACCGGCGCCACTGCGCCGCCCTGGCCGACGCGCGCCGCACCATGCTGGGTGGCGAGCAGGAGCGCTGGCTGGCGCAGGGATTGAAGGAATCGACGGCGTCGTGGAATATCGTTGCCCAGCAGACGCTGGTGGCGCAACTGTCGCAAGTGCCGCTGGCCCGCGACCGCGACGGCCGTTTCTGGACCGATGGCTGGGATGGCTATGCGGCCGCTCGCACCCGGCTGCTGGACGCGCTGCGCGGCGCGCGCAACCCGCTGGTGCTGTCGGGCGATGTGCATACTTTCTTTGCCGCCGATCTGCGGCGCGACCCAGGGCGCCGGTCCGCTGGCGGCAACCCGGTGGTCGCTACGGAGTTCTGCGGCACCTCCATCACGTCCAGCTCGCGCAGCCAGGCGCGCACGCAGCAGTACGTCGACATGAACCGGGACTTGCGTTACGGCCGCAGCGACAAGCGTGGCTTCATGCTGCTGGCGCTGCGGCCGGAGCGCGCCGATGTCCTGTTCCAGGGGCTGGACGATGTGCGCGCGGCCGATAGCGGCCTGGCGACCCTGGCGCGCTTCTCCGTGGCAGATGGCAAGCCCGGCGCGCGCCGCGTGGGGTGAAGCCGGCCGCTGGCTCAGGCGCGGAACGGGGCGCTTTCTTCCTTGCGCCGCGCGACCAGGCCGGCCAGGGGCGTCAGGCGGCCATCGAGCGGGCCGCTGATGTTGCGCTCCATCGCATCGGCCGCACCTTCGAGGTCGCCGGCATCGATGCGGCGCAGGACCAGCATGGCGCCGCCGGCACCCATGTTGAAAGTGTAGCTGACCAGTGCGTCGAACTGGGCCTGGGTCAGCGCCTGGTGGCTGACCTGGCGCTGCACCGCGCGTTCGGCGCTGCGCACGGCGAGGTCGAATGCCGCCTCGACCTGGTCGGGCGTCATGGCGTCGCGGGAGATTTCGTAATAGCCGCGCAAGCCTTCGCGCTGTCGCAGCGCGCGGCGGCCTTCGGTACTGAGGGTGAGTGCAGAGTTGTAAGCTATCGATTGGCCCATGATGGTTTCCGGAGGCTGCTCAGGTGGTACTTTCCACTGTACAGCCGGTCCGGAGCCCATGTTTGCGCCAGATCAATCGTGCCGGCTTATGCTGCCTTCTTTTCGTCGCGCAGCTGACGGCGAAGGATCTTGCCAACGTTGGTCTTTGGCAGTTCATCGCGGAACTCAATATACTTCGGCTTTTTGTAGGCGGTCAACTCGTGCTTGCAGAATTCCTGCAGCGCTTCCGCGGTGAGGTTCGGATCCTTGCGGACGACGAACAATTTCACCGCTTCGCCCGAGTTCTCATCGGGTACACCGACGCAAGCCACTTCCAGCACGCCAGGGTGCGCAGCCACCACCCCTTCCACTTCGTTCGGGTACACGTTGAAGCCCGACACCAGGATCATGTCCTTCTTGCGGTCGACGATGCGCACGAAACCCTTGTCGTCCATGATGCCCACATCGCCAGTCTTGAAGAAACCGTCCGGCGTGATCGACTTGGCGGTATCTTCCGGACGGTTCCAGTAGCCGGCCATCACTTGCGGGCCGCGGATGGCGATTTCGCCGGCGGCGCCCAGCGGCACTTCCTTGCCGTCGTCGTCCAGGATCGCCACTTCGGTCGATGGGATCGGCACGCCGATGGTGCCGGTGAATTCCTTGATGTCCACGCGGTTGGCGGTCGCCACCGGCGACGTTTCGGACAGGCCGTAGCCTTCGATGATCGGGGTGCCGGTGACCTTCAGCCAGCGGTCCGCCACCGACTGCTGCACGGCCATGCCGCCGCCGTTGCAGATCTTGTAGCTGGAGAAGTCCAGCTTGGAAAAATCGGGATTGTTCAGCAGCGCGTTGTACAGCGTGTTCACGGCCGGGAACACGGTCACTCGGTACTTGGCCAGCTCCTTCACGAAGCCCGGGATGTCGCGCGGGTTGGGGATCAGGACATTCATGCCGCCGGTCTTCCAGCCCATGAAGCAGGAAATGGTCAGCGAGTAGATGTGGTACAGCGGCAGCGCGGCCACGAACACCATCTGTTCGCCGCTCGGCTTCATCTGCAGCCATGCTTCGTTCTGCAGCATATTGGCCACCACGTTACTGTGCAGCAGCACGGCGCCTTTCGACACGCCCGTGGTGCCGCCGGTGTACTGCAGGAAGGCGATATCGTCCGGCTTCTGGTCGGCAGCTTGCAGCGGCAGGCGCGCACCTTCGGCCAGCACTTGCTTGAAGGTGGTGTGGCCGGGGATGTCCCAGGCCGGCACCATCTTCTTCACGTTGCGCACGACGAAGTTGACGATGGCGCCTTTCAGGCCGCCCAGCAGGTCGCCCATCGCGGCCACCACGACGTGCTTGACCGGGGTCGAGGCCACCACCTGCTGCACCGTGGTGGCGAAGTTCTCCAGCACGACGATGGCTTCCGCGCCGGAATCGTTCAACTGGTGCTGCAGCTCGCGCGGGGTGTACAGCGGATTGACGTTGACCACCACGTATCCGGCACGGAGGATGCCGGCCAGCACGACCGGGTATTGCAGTACGTTAGGCAGCATGATGGCGACGCGCGCCCCCGGCTTCAGCCCCTTGGACTGCAGCCAGGCGCCGAATTGCTTCGACAGCTGGTCCACCTGTGCATAGGTCAGGAACTTGTCCATGCAGACGTAGGCGTTACGGTCCGCGAACTTCTGGAACGATTCTTCCATCAGGTGGGTCACGGAACGGTATTGCGAAACGTCGATTTCCGCGGGGACGCCTTCGGGGTAAGACTTCAGCCAGATTTTTTCCATCGTGTTGCCTTTCGTGTGCTTAAGCTGCTTTCTTGTCGTCGGCGGGCTTTTCGTCGCGCAGCATACGGCGCAGGATCTTGCCGACGTTTGTCTTGGGGAGCTCCGTACGGAACTCAATGTATTTCGGCTTCTTGTAGCCGGTCAGGTTCTGCTTGCAGTAATCCATCAGCGCTTCGGTGGTCAGGTTCGGGTCCTTCTTCACCACGAAGACCTTCACCGCTTCGCCCGAATGCTCGTCCGGCACGCCGATGCAGGCGCATTCCAGTACGCCGGGATGCGACGCCACCACCTCCTCGATTTCGTTCGGGTAGACGTTGAAACCGGAGACCAGGATCATGTCCTTCTTGCGGTCGACGATCTTGATATAGCCGCGCTCATCCATCACGCCCACGTCGCCGGATTTGAAGTAGCCGTCGGCGGTCATGACCTTGGCCGTTTCCTCCGGGCGGTTCCAGTAGCCGGCCATCACCTGCGGGCCGCGGATGGCGATCTCGCCCGCGGTGCCCAGCGGTACTTCGTTGCCCGCGTCATCCAGGATCGCCACTTCGGTCGACGGGATCGGCACCCCGATCATTCCGGAGAATTCGGTGCTGTCGAAGCGGTTGGCAGTCGCCACCGGAGCGGTCTCGGACAGGCCATAGCCTTCGACGATGGTGACGCCGGTGGCGGCCAGCCACTTGTCGGCCACCGCCTTCTGCACGGCCATGCCGCCGCCGTTGGCAACCTTCAGGCCGGAGAAGTCCAGCTTGCCGAATTCCGGATGGTTCAGCAGCGCGTTATACAGCGTGTTCACCGCCGGCAGCATATTGAAGCGGTACTTGGCCAGCTCCTTGATGAAGCCGCCGATATCGCGCGGGTTCGGGATCAGCACATTCAGCCCGCCCTCGCGGATGCCCCACATGGCGCACACGGTCAGCGCGAAGATGTGGTACAGCGGCAGCGCGCAAATGATGGTGCGCTCGTCCGGCGGCAGGTCGGCCAGCTTCGGCGCCGACCAGGCTTGCATCTGCAGCAGGTTGGCGATGATGTTGCGGTGGGTCAGCGTCGCGCCCTTCGACACGCCGGTGGTGCCGCCGGTGTACTGCAGGAAGGCCACGTCTTCATGGCGCAGTTCGACCGGGGTCAGTTTCATGTTCCGGGCATGGCCCAGCGCATCCTTGAAGCGTACCGCGTTCGGCAGCGAGAACGGCGGCACCAGCTTCTTCACGTTGCGCACGACGAAGTTGACGATATGGCCTTTCAGGCCGCCCAGCATTTCGCCCATATTGGCGACGATGATGTGCTTGACCTGGGTGCGCGGCAGCACCTGTTCCAGCGTGGTGGCGAAGTTCTCGAGGATGATGATGGCTTCCGCGCCGGAATCGTTCAGCTGGTGCTCCAGCTCGCGCGGGGTGTACAGCGGATTGACGTTGACCACGGTGTAGCCGGCACGCAGGATGGCGGCGATGGCGACCGGGTATTGCAGCACGTTCGGCATCATCACGGCTACGCGTGCGCCTTTCTTCATGCTGCGGCTCTGGAGCCAGGCTCCCAGGCGTTTGGAATACTGGTCAAGTTCCGCATAGGTCATGAACTTGTCCATGCAGACGAAAGCGTTGCGTGCGGCGTATTTCTGGAACGATTCTTCGAACAGGTGAACCAGTGAGCGGTATTGCGTGGCGTCAATTTCTGCAGGGACGCCTGGGGGATACGACTTCAACCAGATTTTTTCCATCCTGTGCCTCTTGTCTCAGTTTTATATGTTTTATTTGGGAAAATAGAACGCCCGTGCTTTCCCGTAGTCTAGATGCTATCGTGCGGGCCGGCACAGGGCAAGCTATTTTCAGGATTTGGAACGCGTACTCTAGCGGGCCTTTCTGTTGCAAAGCAACATCAGTTCACACCGCCCGGTTCCTTTGGTGCAGCGGCGGTTGCGGGCTCCATGGCTTGCGCCATGGTGCGCGCCAGTTCGTGCAGCCTGTCATGCCGTTCGACGGACGGCAGGTTGCTCATGTTCCGGACCGCAGCATAGAAGCCCGGAAATGCCTTTTCTTTCGCAAGCAAGGCGCGGAACCCTGGCAGCAAATCATTATAGGTTGCAACAGATGCCAAATGGGCATTATTGAGCGATTCCGCAAAGAAGCGGTCATAGCCATTGTAGCCGCCCCAGTTGGCCTTCAAGACCTTGTATTCTTCCTGCAAGGCCGCGAAGACGCGCAGCTTTTCCTCCCGCTTTTTCTTCACGCTGGCTTTGCTGGCGTAGTTATCCGCCAACATCTGGCGATGCTTGACCAGCAGGGCGAGGAAGTCCTGGCGGCGGGCGTTGTAGCGCACATAGGCTTCGCGCATGGCATCGTTGCCGTACAACTCCAGCCAGCGGTTGACGCCGGCTTCTTCCACCGCCGAGGCAAACGCCTCATTGAACTTGGAGTCGCCCTGCACATAGACCACCTGGTGCGCCAGCTCGTGGAAGACCAGGCGCGCCAGTTCGGCATCGGAATGGTTGATGAAAGTGGACAGCAAGGGGTCGCTGAACCAGCCCAGCGTGGAATAGGCGGGCACGCCGCCCACGTTGACGTCATGGCCTTCCTTGCGCAACTCATCGGCATAGGCTTCGGCGTCGGCCTTGTTGTAGTAGCCGCGGTAGCTGACGCAGCCGGCAATCGGGAAGCACCATTGCACCGGCCGCAGCGACAGCTCGGGCGTGGCAACCACATTCCACAGCACGAATTGGCGCTTCAGCGCGGCGTAATTCTTGTAGCTGGCATTGTCGGGCAAGCCGAGTTCCCGCACCGCGAAACGGCGGATCAGCTTAGCCTTTTCCAGGCGGGCCTTGAGCCTGGGGTCGGTGGCAGGGTCGCCGATCCAGTCATCGATCGGGCGGGCATCGGACCAGAGCGCATACTGGCCCTGGGCCGCCTGGAAGTAATACTTGAATTGCGCGCAACCCGCCAGCATCGCGGCGCACACCGCCGCCGTCGCCAGGTATCTGGCGCGCAGTTTCAAGTGTGCTAACGTGCGCATAAAACATTCTCAAGCGGCTTTCTCGACTTGAACCAGTGTATCGTAAAACGTCGGCGCACGACCCATGTCGGTCAGCCGCTGGCTGGTGACTTCATTGGCGTTTTTGCCATCGCCCGCCAGCTTCTTCCACCAGATCGACAGCCCCACCACCAAGCCTTTCCGGGCCTTCGGCGTGACGCGCGCCTTGCACATGAAGGAGCCACGATCGTTGAAGATGCGCACCATATCGCCGTGGTTGATGGCACGTGTTGCCGCATCGTCAGGATGGATGTCGAGCTGCGGCTCGCCTTCCGTAGCGCGCAGGCTTTGCACGTTGACAAAAGTCGAGTTCAGGAAGTTGCGCGCTGGCGGAGATATCATCGCAAGCGGGTATTTTGCCGCCAGTTCGGGCGAAGATGCCGCAGATTCGTAGTTCGGGATGTACGCCGGCAAGGGGTCCAGGCCATCGGCCTTCATGCTTTCCGAATAGAACTCACATTTTCCCGAAGGTGTGGGGAAATTGCCGCATGCAAAAGGTGCATCCGGAACTTCCAGTTTCTGCCAGCCCTTGCGCTTGAGTGACTCCCAGTCGACTTGCACGAATGCCACCGATGCCAGCTCGTCATCACTGTCGCGGAAGCAGGGGTCGTCGAAGCCCATGCGCGCTGCCAGCAGGCGGAAGATTTCGGTGTTTGGCTTGGCTTCGCCCAGCGGTGCGATGGCGGGATTGTTGGCCATCATGTACAGGTGGCCATAGGCACCGTGCGCATCGGTATGTTCCAGCTGGGTGGTGGCCGGCAGCACGATGTCCGCGTAATCGGCGGTGTCGGTCTGGAAATGCTCGAGCACGACGGTGAACAAGTCTTCACGCGCAAAGCCGGCCGCCACCTTGGCCGATTCCGGCGCCACCGCCAGCGGGTTCGAGTTGTACACGATGACCGCCTTCACCTGCGGGCCGAATTCCGGCGAAGCCGGGCGCAGCAAGTCGTCGCCGATGGTGGACATATTGATGGTGCGCGGCTGCCGCGCCAGCAGATCCGGGCGCTGCAAGGCGGCCAGGTTCTTCTTGAAGGTGCCGGACGCCGACAGCTGCACGCCGCCCGCCGCATGGCGCCAGGCGCCCACCAGGGCCGGCAGGCAGGCGATATTGCGCGCCGCCATGCCGCCGCCGTGCACGCGCTGCACCCCGTAATTCATGCGGATCGCCACCGGCTCGCCGCGCTTGGCGGTGCTGCCGTAATCGCGGGCCAGGCCTTCCACTTCCGCGACGGTGATGCCGCAGGTGGCGGCGGTGCGCTCGGGCGTCCACTCAGCCACCCGTGCGCGCAGTTGCTCGAAGCCGACCGTGTACGCGGCAATGTATTCATGGTCGAGCAAGTCGTCGCGCACCAGGATGTGCATCAGGCCCAGCGCCAGCGCGGCATCGGTGCCCGGCATCACGGCGATGTGCTGGTGGCATTTCTCGGCCGTCAGCGAGCGGTAGGGATCAATGGCAATCAGCTTGGCGCCGCGGCGCTTGGCTTCCTGGGCGCGGGTCCAGAAATGGAGGTTGGACGCGATCGGGTTGCCGCCCCAGATGATGATCAGTTTGGCATCCTGGAATTGTTCGATATCGGTGCCGATCGAAGCGCCCACCGTGTATTTGTAGCCGGTGGCGCCGGCCGTGGCGCAAATCGTGCGGTCCAGCAGGGAGGCACCGATCTTGTGGAAGAAGCGGGACGACATGGATTCGCCCTGCACCAGGCCCATGGTGCCGGCATAGCTGTACGGCAGGATGGCTTCCGGCTCGCTCGCCGCCAGCGGTTTCAGGCGGGCCGCAATCTCATCCAGGGCCTGCTCCCAGCTGATGCGCTCGAACCTGCCCTCGCCCTTCTTGCCGACGCGGCGCATCGGGTACAGCAGGCGGTCGGCCGAATAGGTGCGCTCGGTATAGCGCGACACCTTGGTGCACAGCACCCCGGCCGTGGTCGGGTGCTCGGGGTCGCCCTTCACTTCGGTGGCCACGCCGTCTTCAACGGTGACCAGCAGGGCGCAGGTATCGGGGCAATCGTGGGGACAGGTGGCGCGGACTTGTGTGCTTGGCATCTTGATCTGGATTGGCGGCGGCTGAAAACAGTATCGTAAACGATTCCAGAAAATCGCATCGGGAGGCTAGAATGACAACACCGATGGAGAACCATATGAAACTGATCGACCCGATTATTGCGTTTCAGTCCGAGTTGCAGCAGATCCGACGCGACCTGCATGCCCACCCGGAACTCTGCTATGAAGAAGAACGGACCGCCGATGTCGTCTGCGCCAAACTGGCCGAATGGGGTATCCCCTTTGAGCGTGGCCTGGGCAAGACCGGCGTGGTGGGCATCATCAAGAACGGCAGCTCAAGCCGCGCCATTGGCTTGCGTGCCGATATGGATGCCCTGCCGATGCAGGAAATCAATACGTTCCCGCATGCGTCCAGACACCCGGGCAAGATGCACGCCTGCGGCCATGACGGCCATACCGCCATGCTGCTGGGGGCGGCGCACCACCTGGCCAAGCACCGCAACTTCGACGGCACCGTTTACCTGGTGTTCCAGCCCGCGGAGGAAGGCGGGGCCGGTGCGCGCCAGATGATACGGGATGGCTTGTTCGAGCGCTTCCCGATGGATGCGATTTACGGCATGCATAACTGGCCAGGCACCGCGACCGGAACCCTGAGCGTGTGCGAAGGCCCGATGATGGCCTCTTCCAACGAATTCCACGTGACGGTGCGCGGCAAGGGCGCCCACGCGGCGCAACCGCACAAGGGCATCGACCCGATCATGATCGCGGTGCAGATTGCGCAGGCATGGCAAACCATCGTCACGCGCAACAAGAGCCCGCTGGATACGGCCGTGCTGTCGATCACCCAGATCCATTCCGGCAGCGCCACCAACGTCATCCCCGACGACGCCAAACTGGTCGGCACCGTGCGCACCTTCACCACGGAAGTGCTGGACATGGTGGAACGGCGCATGCAGTCACTGGCGGAAGGCATCGCCGCCGCCTTCGACGCGGAAGTGGAATTCACCTTCCGCCGCAATTACCCGCCGCTGGTGAACCACGCGCGCGAGACCAGGTTTGCGCTGGAAGTGATGAAATCGGTGGTCGGCGAATCCATGGTGGACGGCAATGTCGAGCCGACCATGGGCGCCGAGGATTTCGCCTTCTTCCTGCAGGAGAAGCCGGGCTGCTACATCTTCATCGGCAATGGCGAAGGCGAGCACCGCGACGGCGGCCACGGCCTCGGTCCCTGCGTGCTGCATAACGCCAGCTACGATTTCAACGACCGCCTGCTGCCGATCGGCGCCAGCTTCTGGGTACACCTGGCCGAAGCGGCGCTGCCGAAATAGCATGGTGCCAGGCCCTGTGGGCCTGGCACCGGTTTACCGGTTCAAGGCAGCTTATCGGTTGCCGTCCCGAGCCGCACACCCCGGTTCAAGGCTTCGAGCGCCAGTAGCGCCGCCGAATGGTCGGCCCGTGGATAAATATCGCTGATCGACTCATAGCGTTCGGTCACCAGGCTGGTGACCGGCAGCGCCACGCCCGCCGCCGCTGCGGCGGCAAGGATATTGTGCTGGTCCTTCAGCTGGGTCAGCACCTGCCCGCCGGGCAGGAAATTCCGTTCCAGCATACGCTGGCCATGCACTTCCAGCACGCGGCTCTCGGCAAAACCACCGCGGATGGCTTCACGCACGGCCACCGGGTCCGCGCCCGCCGCCTGCGCCAGCAGCAAGGCCTCCGCCACGATATTGATGGTGCCGCCCACGATCAGTTGGTTGCACAGCTTCGCAATCTGGCCGCTGCCGGCAGGGCCGACCAGCCTGGGCTTGCCCATCGCTTCCAGCACGGCGCGGGCCGCGTCGAAATCGGTTTCGCTGCCACCGGCCATGATGGCCAGCGTGCCCGCTTGCGCGCCGCCCACGCCACCAGACACCGGCGCGTCGAGGAAGCGGTGGCCGCGCGACATCAGCAGCGCATGGAAGGCTTGCGCCTCATCCTGCCGCGTGGAGCTCATGTCGATCCACAAGGTGCCCGGACGCAGCGCATCGAGGGCGGACTCGATCACCGCGCCCACCGCATCGCCGGCCGACAGCATCGACACCACGATGGGCGCATCGGCCACCGCGTGCGTAAGCACATCGTCCGGATCCGCACCGGCCGCCGCCAGCACGCCGGCCTTGCCCGCTGTACGGTTCCAGGCAGTCACCGGATAGCCTGCGGCCAGCAGGCGGCGCACCATCGGCTCCCCCATCAAGCCGATGCCGAGGAATGCAATTCGCTGAAGTTGGGACACGATGGACTCCGGATATGACAATATTGCGACGATTCTAACAATTTAGCAGCCGTCTGAAAAAAAATCAGAACGTCAGTAAAATGGCCGGCATTGCCGCAGCGATATGAAGACTGTGGCAAGGACTAGAGAGAAAAATATGCAAATCAAAAAACTGATCGCAGCATCTGCCGCAGTATTCGCGGCGCAATCGGCCTTCGCTTTCGACGTGAATTCCGCCTATGTGGAATATGCCTCCGCCTCCAAGATCCGCATGGTGCGCCTGGGTGCCACCAAGGACTTCAAGCCTGAATGGAGCTGGTTCAATTCCAACGGCACCCACCTGACCGGTTACTGGGACGCCAGCGTAGGCTTCTGGGAAGCCCGCCAATGGCACAATGTGCCGGGCGACAAAGAGCACATCGTCGATATCGGCTTCACCCCGGTGTTCCGCTTCGAGAAGACCAACAAGAAGGGCTTCTATGTCGAAGGGGGTATCGGCGCCCACCTGCTCTCCAAGACTTACAACAACAATGACGACGGGCTGTCGACCGCTTACCAGTTCGGCGACCATATCGGTGTCGGCTATGTCTTCGACAACAAGTGGGAAGTCGGCGTCAAGGCACAGCACTTCTCCAACGGCGGCATCAAGAAGCCGAACAGCGGCGTCGACGTCATCGTACTCAAAGCGTCCTACCGCTACTAAAAAAAGAGCCGCCGGTTTGCACCGGCGGCTCCTTCGATCCAGGACTGCGCAGCTTATTCTGCCACGTCGGCCCCGACATTAATGGCAGCGTAGGCGCGCTGGACTGCCTTCGCTTCAGAGCTGTTCGCGCCATACAGTTCCTGCGCTGCTGCCAGCACTTTCAAACGAGCGTCTGCGTAATTGGTCGACGAGGTGAACTTGGTGGTGTTCGCACGGAACCAGATACGGTAAGCCTTGTCGATACCGATGCCTGTCATGTTCTTCGGTGCCTGGGTCAGGTATGGCGAGTAGTAATCGCTGCCCACCGTCGCGCTGGAGCCCATGGCCAGGAAGTAGAACATGCGGTTGTTCGGGCCACTGCTGTAGTGCACGTTCAGGCGCTTCAGGGACGAGGACCAGGCATCCTGCGACTTGCCATCCTTGCTTGGCTTGTACAGCCAGCGCAGCGGTTGGCCGGACTTGGAAATTTCCTTGCCAGTCATCCAGTCGTTGCCGGAAGGGACCGGCAGTACGGTGCCGGTGCCGCCTGCACGGGCATAGGCTTCAACCGCTTCGCCTGCGATGTCCGAAGACGACTCGTTCAAGCCGCCCGATTCGCCGCGGTAGGTCAGGTTGGAGGAAGCCGCAGTGATGCCGTGGCCCATCTCGTGACCGATGACATCGATGGAACCGAGGTTGTTGAAGTAGGTGCCTCCGTCGCCGATGAACATGCACTTGCAGCTGTCCGAGTAGTAGGCGTTGTCGTAAGCGGTGTTGACGTGCACGGCGATGTGGGTCGCGGTGTTGTTGCCGTCCAGCGATTGCCAGCCCAGCACATTCTTGTGCATGTCGTAGGTGTTCATCAAGCCCCACAACGCGTTCACCGCGGCGGTCTGGCCGTTGGCGTTGGTGGTGCTGCCGCCTGCAATGTACTGCTTGCCGTCGCCCCAGATATTGGTGGCATTGGTATAGACCGCGCCGGCCGTGGTGCCGTGGTCGGCGTTGGTGATGGCCATTGCACCGAAGGCGCCCCCGGTGCCGCGGCTGCCGTCGATCATCTTGTACACGCCGCCGCTCAGGGTGGTGTTGATCGGCACGTCTCCGTTGTACTGGCTATGGCCGGTGCCCACCACGTTCTGCATCGCGCTCCACTGGTCCAGGACGCGGCCATCGCGTGCACTGACGATGGTGTCGTGGAATGCGTCCTTCATGCGGGTCTTTACCAGGTAGGCCAGCTCATGGCTGCCCACCACGTCCTGCAGGTCGACTGCGTTCAGGTCCGCTTCGGCCTTGTTCTCGGCGCCGGCGGCACGCACGCTCTTCATCACCGGGAAGATGACCAGCTCGGCGGACGGTGGATCGATCTGGACGCCGCGGCCAGGCATGCTCCTGGTTGCCAGGGCGATCGCATCCTTGCCACTGATGCTTGGCTTCACATCGAAGCGCTTGGCCGACAGGCCCTGGCGGCGTTCGCCGAGCGACTCGCTGACGATATTGCCGCCCTGGTCGGTGACCACCACGGACTCGGATTCAAAGATTCGCACGCCCTTGTAGGTGTGGTTCAGGCGGCTGATCGCCTTGCCCTGTTCACCAGGGTGCTGGCTGGCGATGACGAAGCCATGATCGGTGTCCAGGCCATGCTTGCTGCGTTCGGCGTTCAGGGTGGCGATCAGGCGGGATTTTTCCTGCGCGGAAAAGGCAACCGGGCTGGACATCATGCTGGCGGCGCCAGCTTGTGCGGCAACCACAGCGATTGCTGCGGCGATCAGCGTTTTGCGAATTTCCATAGAGTCTCCAATTGTCCCGAGGTGGTTTTGTGTTTTAGGGAATGCCACACTATCGGGGCTGGCGGGGCCATGTCAAAAATTCTACAAATTGAGACAGCTTGCTGTTGTATGTCGAATTTGGGACTTTCGAAAGCTCGGGTGGTGCTGGAGTTACGGCTTTAAACCGGTAAACCGGGGTCTGACCCGGAGGGTCAGACCCCGTCTGTTCGAAGGG